>NZ_AUCT01000038.1 GCF_000429905.1 Desulfatibacillum aliphaticivorans DSM 15576
AAAAGGCAGCAGCACAAACAAAAACATTAGCCCGACCGTGTCATATCCCCGTTTTTTGACAATGCCGCTGCGTCTCAGGAGCGACCGGAATTTCAGTTCCCTGAATGCTGAATTGATTTCAGAATCCATGGAAATGCTGGTGTTTTGAATTTGTTTTTGCATTGAGAGGGAAAATGTTTTACTTGTATTCATAGCGGCTCTTTCTTGTGTGTTATTAGGTGTTTGGCGATGTCTAATATTACACAATTAAGGCCGCTTTTCAAGTATTTTTTATATTATTTCAAATGGTTATATCTGTCCCCCTCCCATATTTCTTGTGCGAAACTTGAGTAAGAATCAAGGCCATAACGGCCTCCGTCCACATTTTTGTTGACAAGGGCGTCCGCGTCCCGTATTTTTTGTCCGAACGATTAAATATTCCATTCTGTGCGTCCGCCTTTTTTTTGCGCCCCAAAAACTGGTTGGACGTCCAGCCAGATTTCTGGAGGTGAAATGAACCAGCCCAAGGGAAACGCCAAAATCCAAAAAATCCTGGAAGCAGCCAGAGTCATCTTAGCTGAAGAAGGATACACAGCAGCGACCATCAGCCAAATAGCCGCCAAGGCGGAAGTCAGCAGAGGGCTGCTCCATTATCATTTTAAAAGCAAGGAAGATCTGCTTGTGCAGGTTTTCCGCCATAATATGGAAGATATTCTGGAGGCCACCAACAATATTTTCAGCAATGCGGAAAACCTTTCAGATCTTGCCGCAGGCCTGACTCAGGCCTTGCAGTTTATCTTGGAGTCGGACCCCTATTATTTTACTTTGTTTATGGAGAGTTGGACCTTGGTCCGCCAGGGGCCGGAGGCCATGACGCTTCTTAGGGAGTTTCATGCAAGGTTCAGGCAGGCCATCCACGACGGGTTGGAAGGCATGGCGCAAAAGGGGGCGATTCAGCCTGCGAAAAACCTTGAGGGAATGGCTGCCGTCCTCACCGCCATCGTGGATGGGATCAGCCTGCAGATGACTATTGAACCTGTGTTGAGCAAGGATAATTCCATATGGGGTGCGGTTCGCTCGGCCATTGTCCTGCTGGCCGGGCAAGAATGTGAATCTTAACAAGAGCGAGTGAAATCAAACTTTGGGGGAACGGTTTATGGAGGCGGCGAAACTTGAGGGCAAGGCTGGAAACAAAAAGGAAGAGTATACCGGAACGCCTGGGGATTTTTGGAGGATGCACGGCTGGAGGCGGCCGCTGCATTTTCTTCACGCAGTGATTTACTACGGAGATACCAGGCGCTACGTGCATGTTTTGACGGTGGTTCTCACGTATGTCATGGAGCGATCTCCCAAGTTTTTAAATAACAGCGCTGCCTACAAATGGCTCCTTAACTGGCTTCCCAGAAGGTATCACGGCAAGGTGCTGACGTGCGAGCACGCCGCCCAAATTCTTACCCTGAACCAAGACGTCCACGTGCAGCCGGATCAGGCCAAACGGGTTTTGACCTACGACATGGTCAACCAAATCGTTCTGAAGAATCCCAACTCTGTGGCGGTTGGAGATTGCGCATGCAGGGTGCGGCGGGAAAATCCATGCACGCCTTACCATGTATGCATGTTTGTGGGGGAGCCCTTCGCCACTTACGCGGTGCAGCACGGCAAAGAAAAGCTGAACATTCACTACGTCACCCAGGAGGAGGCCCTTGCTGTTTTGCAGCAGGCGCATGAAGCCGGATACGTGCACAACGCTTTTTTTAAGGACGCGGCCGGAGACCGCCTGTTCGCCATATGCAATTGCTGTTTGTGCTGCTGCGGGGGCATGCAGGCGCAGAGCTGGCTTCGGGATTTTTTCCAGGGCGACAACCCGGAGCTGAAATTGCTGGAATCCTCCGGATACGTTGCGGCTCATGATCCTGATAAGTGCCTGGGGTGCGGCCAGTGCGTGGAGGCGTGCGGGTTTCTGGCGGTAAAAATGAAGGACGGGCGGCCTGTGGTGGAGTCGGACAGATGCCTTGGGTGCGGCATTTGCGTGGACAAATGCCCGTCAGGAGCCATTCTCCTGGAGAGGGATTATTCCAAGCCGGAGCCTTTGGATCTATCGGCGCTGGAAACCATATAGGGAAAAAACTAGGAGGGGTGCATGAAAACGATAGAGACCGATGTGGTTATAGCGGGTTCCGGACCTGGAGGCGCCACCGTGGCGCGGGAGCTTTCTTTGGCGGGGAAAAACGTGGTCATTCTGGAACGAGGCGCTCATCATAAGGTTCGAGGAAACGTGGCCGGGCCGTTCTCAATGGTTGAGAAAATGGGCTTTACCTGGTCCAGGGAAGGCCTGAACATGCTTCGAGCCCTAACCACCGGGGGCAGTTCCATGCTCTTTTGCGGGGCGGCCATTCCAGCGCCGACCTGGCTGCTTGAAAAGTATGGCGTCGACCTGACGCCTTTCATGGAGGAGGCGGAAAAAGAGATCGGAATAGCCGCTTTTCCTGACAGCCATATCGGCCCCGGCGCCCGCGCCCTTATGGCTGCCGCCCATGCCCTGGACATTCCGTGGGAGCCCATGAAAAAATTCATCCGGCATGACTTGTGCGATGTTTCCTGCCCAGTATGCATGTACGGATGCAGGAAAAAAGCCAAATGGACGGCCAGGGATTATGTGGAGGAAGCGGTCAAAAACGGGGCGCAGTTGATTAACAAGGCCCGGGTTGACAGGATTATGGAAAAAAATGGCCAGGCGGCCGGAGTCCTTGCTCAAACCCCGGAAGGGGAATTGGCCGTACGAGCCAAAGCGGTGGTGATCGCCGGCGGTGGGCTTGGAACTCCGGTCGTCCTGCAGCGCTCGGGGATCGAAAATGCAGGGCAAGGACTGTTTGCAGATCCGCTGGTCATTACCTACGGAGTGTATAGCGGCCCGGAAATGGACATGCGTAAGGAAATTCCCATGTGCTGCGGCAATCTGGATAATTCGCACGACGGCATCATCATAGGCGATCTTATGGACCCTCTGCCTACCTTTTTGCTTCAAATGATGTACAAGGGAATCAGCCATATTCCCAAATCGTTGTCCCACTCCAAAATGCTGGGTGTCATGATTAAAATTCGGGACGAAATATCGGGCCGCATCTATCCTGACGAAACTTTTTCCAAACCCTTAACCCCTGCGGATCAGCAAAAAATCGACAGGGGTATACAGGTTTCGCGCAAGATACTGGCCCAAGCAGGCTGCAAGCCGGAAACCATCGTTTCCACGCCGGTCAGGGCCGCCCATCCAGGAGGAACCGCGCCTATCGGGCAGGTGGTGGACAGGGATTTGGAAACCCGTATTACGAATTGTTTTGTATGCGACGCCAGCGTATTTCCCGAGCCTTGCGGCCTACCTCCGGTATGGAGTTTAATCGGGTTTGGGAAGCGCTTAGCGCAAACCCGCTTGATTGATGCAATTTAGGGGGTAAAAACACAATGCTTTTGGATTTCAGTAATTATTCAAGCAAAGGCGTCAAAACTGACATAACTTCTTTGTTTACACCCGGAAAGTCAGGACTTAACTTGTAATTTATTCGATCTTGTGGTAATTGCTTCTCATCCATCCTATCACCTTAGAAAACTCGATGAGCAGCCATGGACCACGCCACTTTAAAGACGCTGATAACCTCTTATAATGCTGATCCTGGGCCCCAAAGCCTTTTAATGGCTATTGTCAGAGCTTGCCTGGAATTGGAGGAATACCAAACCGGCCTGGAATTTTTGGCAAACAAGGACGCCGCCCTTGCGCAATTGTCGCCTGAAGACCAGGCGGACGCAGCCAGATTGTGCCTTCGGGGCGAGGCGCCGGAGTTGGCCTTATCCGTCTGCCTGGACGCAGACCCCCGCTGCCTGATTTTACGCGCCAGGGCGCTGCTTGAATTAAACCGGCAAAAGGAGGCCCGGGATCTTTACGCAAGCGCTTTAGAAAAGAACTCCGCCCTGGAAGACCTGCATTTTGAGGCTTTGTTAGAGGCTAAGGTAGTGGAACAAGCCTCTGGGCCCAACGGCAAGGTTGCCCATCTGCGCGTCATAGCAAATGGCGCCAGGGATGACTCCGAGTTGAACCGATTGTTGACCCCCTTGGAGCCGACCGTCACTTTTAGTGATGTAGGCGGCCTGGAGGACATTAAACGGCAAATTTGCCGAAAAATCATTCTGCCTTTTCAAAAACCGACCATCTTTCAAAAATTCCGGAAAAAAGCCGGAGGCGGCATATTGCTCTACGGCCCGCCGGGGTGCGGTAAAACCCTGTTGGCCAGAGCAACGGCCGGGGAATGCCAGGCCGCCTTCTTTAGTGTGACGATTGCGGACATTTTGCACATGTATGCCGGGGAATCGGAACGGAAGCTCAACGCCATCTTTGAAAACGCTCGGCTGGAGGCGCCTTCGGTCATATTCTTTGACGAGTTGGAGGCGATAGGAGGCAAAAGGAGGTTTAACTGCGAAAGAACATCCTCCAAATTGGTCAGCCAGTTTTTGTACGAGCTTGACGGTTACTCTCAAAATAATCAGGGATTGCTTATCATAGGCGCTACCAACGCGCCCTGGGCTGTTGATCCCGCCTTTTGCAGGCCAGGCCGCCTCGACAGGGTATTTGTCCCTCCTCCTGACAGGGAAGCCAGGGAGCGCATTATAGAAATCCACCTTAAGGACCGCCCCGCCGCCGACTGCGTCAGCCCCAAAGATTTAGCAAAGGCTACTAGGGGTTTTTCAGGCGCTGATCTGTGCAGTTTGGTGGAAACCGCGTGCGACTGGGCCATTGACGCCTCTTTAACATCCGGGGAGGAAACGCCTCTAACCGGCGAGTTTTTCGAGACTGCCATGAAGAAGGTAAAGCCGACGACCATGGAGTGGCTTACCACTGCCGGAAATTACGCCGGATACGTCAATGAATCCGGCCAGTACAATGACGTCCTGGAATTTTTAACGAAGTACGGAAAGTAACCCTGCTCTCACCACTCGGAACGAACCCTTACCATGGCTCAAAACAATGAGAAATCCGCATATTAGCGTTATTTTTGCTTTATTTCTCTATTTTGGCGCATCAGGTGCACTTTTTAAATGGCCCCCTCAATAAAAAAAATCCGCCAGGTAAAGTTAAAAGCAGACTTTTAAGGCAGGTCACGCAACAAACGCTTTATTTCAGTGATTGCCTCTTCGGGATTCTCAACTAGAACAAACATTCCGGTTTTTGCCATGTTCGCCACAACCGGGCCTGGGTCCCAGCCCATGCAGATGACAGGGCGCTGGCTTTTCATGGCCAGGGCGATTTCAGAAAGAGTGCCAGCGGCGCCAGGACAGGCCACCACCACTTGGGAGGACAGGACGTTGATGTAATTTCTGGCCGCGTTCATGCCCGTAAGGATCGGTATATCAATATATTGGGAAGTCTGGGAGGCGTCCGTGTCAGGCAGCACGCCGATGGTGAGTCCTCCGGCATCTTTGGCGCCTTTGGCGGAAGCGTCCATGACCCCGGCGGCCCGGCCGCCGTTTAAAAGCGCCCAGCCTTCCCGGGCGATGAGTTTGCCCAGTTTATAGGCCTGGGCTTCGCTGTTATCCGTTACACTTCCCCCGCCCATCACGCCGATAACTATCATGGTTTGACCCCATCAATAGCAAAAAGGCAGGGCATCCTAAACGGAAGCCCTGCCTTGATATCAATTCTGCATCCTTGGAGTTTTACCAGCCCAGCTTAAGGTAATCTTCCATGGAGTTGGCTGCGGCGCGGCCTGCGCCCATGGCCATGATGACCGTAGCCATACCGGTGACGATGTCGCCGCCGGCCCACACGCCCTTCATGGTGGTTTTGCCCGTGTTGGGATCTGCCACGATGTAGCCCCGTTTGTTCAGTTCCAGGGCCGGGGTGGTGGAGGTGAGCAGCGGGTTTGCGCCGGCGCCCACGGAGATGACTGCCAGGTCGCATTCCAGATCGAATTCAGAGCCTTCGATGGGCACAGGGCGGCGGCGTCCGGAAGCGTCGGGTTCGCCCAGTTCCATTTTCTTGCAGTGCATAGTGGTCAAGCGGCCGTCATCCGTGCCGGAGAATCCCAGAGGCGCCGTCAGGAGGAAGAGCTCTATGCCTTCCTCTTGCGCATGGTGGATTTCCTCGCCGCGGGCGGGCATTTCTTCGCGGGAGCGGCGATACACGATCTTGACGGTTTCCGCGCCCAGGCGCATGGCCGTGCGGGCGGAGTCCATGGCCACGTTTCCGGCGCCGATGACGACCACGTTCTTGCCGATGACGATAGGCGTATCGTATTCGGGGAAGAGGTAAGCCTTCATGAGGTTGGAACGGGTCAGGTACTCGTTGGCCGAGTATACGCCGATGAGGTTTTCGCCGGGAATGCCCAGGAAGTAGGGCAGGCCGGCGCCGACGGCCACGTAAATAGCGTCGAAGCCTTCTTCGAACAATTCTTCCAGGGACTTGATGGCGCCCATCACCTGGTTGCACTCAAACTTGACGCCCAGGCGTTCCATGTAATTGATTTCCGCAAACAGGATTTCCTTGGGCAGACGGAACTCGGGAATGCCGTACAGAAGCACGCCGCCAGGCTTATGGAAAGCCTCGAACACGGTGACGTCGTGTCCGTTAAGGATCAGGTCGCCGGCCACGGTGAGCCCGGAGGGGCCGGAGCCGATAACGGCCACTTTTTTGCCGGTGGCAGGTTTCTTCTCGGGAATCTTGACAGCGCCGTTTTTGCGCTCCCAATCCGCCAAAAAGCGTTCCAGGCGGCCGATAGCAACGGGTTCGTCCTTTTTACCCAAGATGCACTTGGACTCGCATTGCACTTCCTGGGGGCAAACGCGGCCGCATACTGCGGGCAGTGCGTTGGTTTCCTTGATTTTTGCGATGCCGGCGGCGAAGTCGCCCTTGGCAATCTGCTTGATGAATCCGGGGATATCGATGCCCACGGGGCAGCCCTGACGGCAACCGGGATTCTTACATTGAATGCACCTGGAAGCCTCCAGCATGGCTGTTTCTTCTGAGTAGCCGAAAGGAACTTCTTCGAAATTTCTTGCCCGAACTTTAGGGTCCTGCTCGGGCATGGGCTGCCTGGGGACCTTTTCTTTTTTTTCTGCCATTATAACACCCTCTCTTTTGAGCCGATGGGTTTAGTAAATTCGTTTTTGCCTGGATGCAACAAAACCTATTCCTTGCAGGAGCAGTTGCAAGACGCCGTGAAGCGGTCCATGGAGACCTTTTCCTCAGCCATGTAGCCTGCGAGCCTCTGGGAGAGACCGTCGAAGTCCACTTTGTGGCCGTCAAACTCGGGGCCATCCACACAAGCGAACTTGGTGTCTCCGCCCACGGAAACGCGGCAGCAGCCGCACATGCCGGTGCCGTCCACCATAATGGCGTTCAGGCTGACCAGGGTAGGCACGTCATATTGCTTGGTCACGGAGCACACGAACTTCATCATGGGCACGGGGCCGATGCCGACGACCAGGTCGACTTTCTCGCTCTCCAGCCTTTTCTTCAAAAGGTCCGTTCCAAAACCATGGTAACCGCAGGACCCGTCGTCCGTGCATACTTCAAATTCGGTGGAAGCGGCCTTCATTTCATCTTCCATGATCAGCAGCTCTTTGTTGCGAGCGCCAATGATGCCGATGACCTTGTTGCCCATCTCCTTGAAACCACGGGTGATGGGATGAAGCACGGCCACGCCGGTGCCGCCGCCGATGCATACCACGGTGCCTATATTGTCAATATGGGTGGGCTTGCCCAACGGTCCGGCGATATCCATGAAAGCGTCCCCGACCTGCAGGGTCTTCATCAGAGAGGTGGTTTTGCCGACAATCTGATAAATCAGGGTGATGGTTCCCCTTTCAGGGTCGGTGTTGGCCATGGTCAGGGGAATTCTTTCCCCTGTCTCATTGACGCGCAGAATCACAAACTGGCCGGGTTTGGCTTTTTTTGCAATTTGCGGGGCCTCGATAACGTTTTCGACCACAGTTCCCTGGGCCATTTCCCGTCTTGATAAAATTTTAAACATCGAAAACCTCCGGATAGGGGGTTCCCGGGCTTGCCATGTATTCACTTGACGCCTTATTTGAAACAAAAGGCATGGTTTTGAAACAAAAAACCGGGTGTTTAGGCAACTTACCGCGGAACCGAAAGTTATATTATGCGCCAAGTGAAACATTTCCTTGGCGGAGAACCAAAACAGCCCACATGACCTATAGGCCGTGCGGGCATGCTTTAGAAACCTTATTGAGACAACAAGGTAATAAACAGAATTTAGTCTGACTAACTAGACCATTCCCTTGAATCCCATGAAAGCCAAAGCCAGCACACCTGCTGCGATAAGGCCGATGGATGTATCCTGCAGGGGTTTGGGCACCCTGGCGAGGATAATGCGCTCCCTGACGCCTGCGAACAGGACCAGGGCCAGACCAAAACCGGCGGCGTATGCAAAAGAGGAAACCAGGGTTTCCAGGAAACCGTAGCCCTCTTTCATATTGATGATGCAGACGCCGAACACAGCGCAGTTCGTGGTGATCAGGGGCAGGAAGATGCCCAGACCGGCGTAGAGGCCGGGGATGCTCTTTTTAAGGAACATTTCCACAAACTGAACCAGGGATGCAATAACCAGAATAAACGCAATGGTTTGCAGATATTGCAGGTTGAATTTTTCCAGCACGAAATATTGGACAATCCAAGTGATGGCGCCCGCCATGACCAGAACAAAAATAACCGCCATGGCCATACCCAGTGCCGTCTCCAGTTTTTTGGAGGTTCCCAGGAAGGGGCAGTTGCCCAAAAACTGCGCCAGAAGGATGTTGTTGACAAAGATGCAACTAATAATAAGGACTATAATATCTTCCATTGTTATATCTCCTGCGGCTCCCGCCGCTGCGGCTTAAATCCTCGCCTATTTGCTGGGCACCAGGTTCATAAGGCAAAGCATCAATCCCAGGCCGATAAACGCGCCGGGGGCCTGCACCATAAAGGAAAAAGGCGTGTACCAGTCAGCAGAAAGAATGGTCAGGGTGGGGCCGAAAGGAACGGTGAAGCAACCGGTTCCGATCACTTCCCTGACTGCGCCCAAGGCGCCCAGAGCCATGGTGAAGCCGAGCCCGATTCCCAAGCCGTCTGCAAGGCTGGGGAGAATGGGATTTTTGTACGCAAATGCCTCGGCGCGCCCCAGGACGATGCAGTTAACAACGATCAGGGGGATGAAGATGCCGAGCATGCCGTAAAGCGGGTAGGTAAAAGCCTGCATGAGCATTTCCACCAGGGTGACGAAGGTGGCGATGACCACGATAAAGCAGGCGATGCGGACTTTAGGCGGAATTACTTTGCGCAGTGCGGAAACCAAGAGGTTGGCGCAGACCAGCACAAAGGTAGTGGCCAGGCCCATGCCCACGCCGTTCTGCACGGTGGTGGTGACGCCCAGAGTGGGACAGAGACCCAACACAAGCCTGAAAGGCGGAATCTCCTGCCATAAGCCCTTGGTAAATTCCTGAGTCAGTGTTTTAGCCATGGTATTGATCTCCTATCCTTATAACGCCTTCACTTTGTCAAGAATTTCAGGCTTAATGGATTTGTAGGTCTCGCCGGCGGAGGTAACCGCAGCGCAGACAGCCCTGGAGGTAACGGTTGCGCCGGAGATGGCGTCGACTGTACCGCCGTCCGCCTTGACGGAGAAAGACTGCAACAAGCCCAAACCTTTAAACTGGTTGGCCAGGTCCGGCTCTTCCTTGGCTCTGGAGCCGAAGCCCGGAGTTTCCGAACTGGTGGTCACGCCGATGGCGACCATTTCGTCGGTGTCCAGGTTGACGGCAACCATAACGCCCACAGGTCCGCCAAAGCCCGTGCCTTTGGATTCAAAAGCAACCGCTTTGGGCTGTCCGTCAAAGATGCCGGGGAATATGGTAACTTCCTTTTCTCCGGCAGGCACCTTAAAACGCTGATCCAACAGGGTGGACAGGTTGTCTGCATCATGAAAAAGGACCTGAAGAGTCGGCCACTGCTCATTATTGAGCACCTGCATTTCAATCAAAGGGTCGGTCTTGACTTTGGCGCCGGCAAGCAGCAAACCCGACACAGCCGCCAAGGCGGTGAGGACAAAGACCATTTTAATCATATCATTCATTTTCCACCACCTTTCCCAACGCCTTGGGCCGGATATTATCCAACAGGGGGTTGAGGACATTCATAAGCAGAAAGGCGAAGATCACGCCGTCTGCATAGTTTCCAATGTTTCTGATCAGTATGGTCAAGACGCCTGCCCCCACCCCGTAAATCACCATGGGAATCAGGTTGATCGGTGTGGAGGAGTCCTCCGCCATAAAGAAGAATGCTGCAATGAGGGTGAAACCCGCCAGTACGTGGAAGGTGGCTCCTGCATATTTACCTTCAGGACCGAAAGCCGAGAACAAGGTTGCTGTGACGATAACGCCCGCCAGGTAGGACAGGCAGAGCTCCCACCGGAGGTAGCCGCGAATAATCAGATAGAGGCCGCCCACAATCAGGCCCAGGCCAAACATGGTTCCGATGGTCCCGCAATGCTGTCCCAAAAGAAGGGCTTTGGTGGAAAACGCAGAGGCGGCGTCCGCTCCCGCGCCGTCCCATATCGCAGACTTAACGGCGACAATGGGATTGGCCATGTTGAAATCGAAAATGTATCCGGGCGCCAGGGAGGCGTCCACATCCAGAAATCCGCCCCAGGACAGTCTTGTAATGGCGTAGCCGAGGATGACGGGATTGAACGGGTTGCCGCCCATTCCGCCCCAAATCACTTTTCCGATCAGGATCGTCACAAAGGTCATGGTGAGGATCACCCACCAGGGAACGACCGGCGGCATGAGCATGCCGAGAAGCAGGCCTGTCAAAGCAGCGTTTCCGTCGCCGATGGTGGGGGGCTGCTTCATGATCCGGTTGAAAATCAGCTCCCATGCCATGGCGGTGGAGACGCACAGGCAGATCACGCTAAGGGCCGCGATGCCGTACTGCAGTATCCCGAAAAACACCGCCGGCAGCGCCGCCAACATCATGTTATAGCTTTTCTTGGATATCCGGTCCCCGTTGTGGCAATGGGGCGCGTAGGATACCACAAATTTTTTATTAGTTTCCATCTATTCCGCCTCCGGGGCCATCCGGCTCAGTTCGAACTTGGCCAGCCCAATGTACTGATAAATGGGTATTCTTGCGGGGCAGACAAAGCTGCAGAACCCGCAATCCACGCAGGAGAGCAGATCGTACTTTTCGGCTGCATCCACGTAGAGTTGGTTTTCGAGAAAGCGCACCAGCATGTTGACAGGCACCTTGGCGGGGCAGACCTTGATGCATTCTCCGCAATTGATGCAAGAAGCGTCTTCGATTTCAGGCAGCTTGGCGCCGTCCTGGACCATGATGGCGTCCGTGTCGGGAAGAACCGGCAGGGAAGTGGAGTAGGTTGCCACGCCGGTCATGGGTCCTCCCAGGATCAGCCTGTCCCCGTCATTAAGCGCAATGCGTTTGACGTCCAGCACGTCCTGGATAGGCGTTCCCACGGGAACCTGGACGTTCAAAGCCTCTCCATCCTTGGCGACAAGAGTCACGATCTTGTTGACGCAGGGCTTGCCGGTCTCGCAGGATTCGCCCAGGGCGGCGACCGCTTCCGCGGAAAGGCAAAGGACGCCCATGTCTTCCAGGGTCTTGCCGGCCGGAACGGTTTTGCCCAGGATGTTGTGCATGACCAGTTTGGGATTGGCGGAAGGATAGGAGGCGCCCACTTCCTTGATGGTGCATTTACAGCCCTGGACGTTGCCGGTCAGACCGGAAGGCACGACCAGGACGATTTCGGAAACGCCCGTGATCTTCTTGAGAGTCTCGATCCCCTTGGCCAGATAAGCGCCCCTGGATTTGACCGCATATTGCACCGCAGTGGTCATCAGGTCCCGATCCATGCCCAGAACCAGGATTGTATTGATGTTGGTTTCCGGGTCCAAAACCGGTTTGAGGCAAAGAGCCCCGGGGCCGTTTTGCAGGTTCGCCGCTACGGCAGCCAAATCCGGGTCAGAGCCCAGGGAGTCCGCCCACTCCTGATTGTCGGCCGCTTCCACGGTGACGGCAATGAAGGCATTGGAATGCGCGTCCGTAAAAGGCTCCAGGGCCGTCACCTTTCCGGCGATAGTTGAAATGGCGTAGTCATCGCTCCCTGCGATGGGCGCCAATGCCTGTCCTGCCTTCACCTCATCACCGACCTTAAGAGCCAAAAGGTCTGTACCCTCAATGGTTCCGGGAACCATGAACGTTGCAGTTTTCGAGGCAGGGACCTTTTTCAGCGGGATTGAAGACAGGTCCGCCAGCGTTGTGTATTCCAACGTTGGTTTAACCAGTCCTAAAAACGATCTTCGTTTCATCGGTGTTACCCTTTTTGGTTTTTACAATATATGCGCAAATGCGTTACTTATTATGGAATTCAGTGTATACCGCCGGCCTATTTTTTATGGCAATCGCCGCAGGCCAGATCCATGCCTATGTCTTCATGGCAACCAATGCATTGATTGTGAAAGGCGTCTTTACGGGCCACGCAAGGATCGCCCTTGGGCATTTTCTTCAGGTGGCAGTCTCCGCATTTTTGCATTTCGGACAGTTCGTCCTCGGCCGTGTGGTGGCAGTCGATGCATGCGACGTCAAAGTCTTCGAAATGCTCGTAATGCCCGAACATAACCTTGCCTTGCCCCCCTCCGAAGTCCAAAAGAATCCTGTTGGGCTCTTCCTGACTGTAGGCTGCATAGCACACCGCTCCCACCAGAAATAACGCAGCCATCAGGCACAAGGCGAGAAGGCGTTCCTTGTTTTTGTCCATTTTTGCTTTTTCCTTTATATCGGCTTCACAAAACAAAAGTGCAGTTGACGGGCGCAATGCCCGATGATTGACGTTGCCGACCTACCATAATGCACTGAACCTTTCAACCATTTTCTTCAGGAAGCGCTTTAAACCCTTGTTTGATAATGCTTTTCATTTGTTCAAAAAATCACAAAAAATAAAAGCTATTTCCCCTGAAAATAGCTGTCTACCGCGTCCGATAGAGCCGAGGCCGCCAAGCCCGCGCAATGGAGAGATTCCTCCGGCAGGCCTCCAAGCGCTTCCAGAATCACCTCCCCGGTGATATCGGTGAGGGCTTCCACGCCCTTTTTCATGGCCAGGTCCGCCGCCATGGAGCCGGAGCTGACGCTGGGCCCGCAACCATCCGTAAAAAAAGAGGAATCGATAACAATTCCGTCTTCAATCTTTAAATAGATCTCCATGGAGTCGCCGCAGGAGCCCCGCACCTTTCCGCTGGCCGTGGCGTCCTCCATGCGGCCGAAACGCTTGGGGTCGCGCCACCGTTCGTAGACTTCCTTGGAGTAATCAGCTTCCGCGTCCTTGTATATTTCCTCCTGGAGCTCGTCAGCCCAGGCGTCCAGTTCATCTTTCATGGAATGGTCCTTATCAGGCGGATTCTTTTTCTTCCCGCAACCGCTGTTTCACGGTTTTTTTGCAAAGTTCCCAGGTCATGCAGGCGGACCGGAACTTGCAATAGCCGGTGGGGTCCGTGCACGACTCGCAATTGTCCAGGCATTCCTGGCAATAACCCACGTTCATTTTCTGGCAAACGACCCGGGCCTCGCGGTCCGGGTGATTTCTGCATTGCACAACTTACTCCTTATCCGCTTTGGCTGCGGCCAGCCCTTCCAGCACTCCGGCCGCCAAGAGCGGAACCATGATTTCATGATGCCCGGTCAGGTGGATTCCCCTTCCCCCTTCCATTGTCGGCCTGTTGACCACGTTGACCGTAGGCCGGTAGTGGCGCATGAAATCCATATTTACGGTGGTGAAGCCCCCGACCTTGGCGCCCAAGTTCCGGGCCAGGGAAAGAGCCTTTAGGAAGACCTCGGGCATAACCACGGCCGAGCCCACGTTCAGAAACACCCCCTGAGAAAGCCCGCTGACCAGGTTGGCGAAGACCAGAAAGTCCCTGTGGGTGGCAGCGCCCGCGGCCTTGGGGTCGAAATCCGGGTGCATATGGATGATATCCGTGCCCATGGCCACGTGGACGGTCATGGGGACGCCTAATCGGGCGCCTGCGGCGAAAATGCTGTCCTGGGCGTATGGCAGAGCGTCTTCCAGGATCGCCTCGCCCACAGCCTGGCCCAGGCCCATTGATTTGGCCTCGGCCGACTTGATGGCCTTGCTTAAAAAATCCGCCGTCTCCCGGGCCATGCCGAACCCGCCGCTGCCCAGGCTTTGATCCACAAACTCCGAGGTTTTTCCCGCCAGGGCGATTTCCGAATCATGGATGATGGCGGCGCCGTTGGTGGAAATGGAGCGGATCACGCCTTTTTCCATGAGATCGATCAGGATGGGATTCAAGCCCACCTTGATGACGTGGGCGCCCATGGCCCACATGACCGGCTTTTGATTGTTCACGGCCTTGACAACGGCCTCTATGACCGCTTTCAGGTCCGATGCGGCCAGGAAGTCGGGCAGGGAATCCAAAAAATTCGAGTACGACCCGCCGGGGCGCCAGGGCTTGCCGAATGCCTCGCGGCTGACCTTGCTTTTCCTGTCCGACAAGGGCGCGGTTTGTATGCCGGAATTGTCGATTATTTCATAAGGCTTAGCCACCGTAATCAGGCCCCCCTCCATCCGGGTATAGGATTTGCTCGGTCAGGCCGCACAGGATGTGGGCGAGGATCAAATGGGTTTCCTGCACCCTTGCCGTGACCTTGGATTTTACGCTGTAGACCAGGTCGTACTTGTCCTCGTGGGCCAAACCGCCCTGCCCCGCTTCCAGCAAGGTGAGCAGCCCCGCTTCCCCGGCGACGTCCAGGGCGGCCAGGACATTGGCCGAGGTTCCGCTTGTGCTGATGCCCCAGGCTATATCGCCGGGCTTGCCCAAAGCCTGCACCTGTTTGGTGAAAACCTGGGCGTAGCTGTAATCGTTGCCGATGCTGGTGAGCACGGAGGTGTCCGTGGTCAGGGCGATGGCCGCCAGGGGGGCGCGCTCCAACTCGAACCGGTTAACGAATTCCGCGGCGATGTGTTGGGAATCCGCAGCCGAGCCGCCGTTGCCGAAAATCAGGATTTTTCCGCCCGCCGTCAGGCATTGGGCCAGCATGGTCGCGCCTTTGACCACCAGGCCCGCGTTTTCGTTAAAAAAAGCAGTTGAAAGAGCCGCGCTTTCCTTGGCTATGTCCAGAACAAGGTTTTTCATGCCGATTCCCGCTTTATTTTGTCCTTGAGGTCTATAACCGATTCCCTGCACGGATACCCTTGCGCCAGGGCCTTTTCGTAATGCCTGACCGCCTTGTGCAGCTCGCCGCGTTTTTCCAGGATGCTCGCCATTCGGTATTGGCAGAGTGCGTTTTCCGGGGCGATTTCTATGCTCTGGGTTGCAAAACTGAGGGCGATTTCCGGATTTTCGCCGATCTGGTCGTAGGCGACTGCCAGGCTGGACAGGGATTCCGCCTCTTCGGGATTGCACTTTACGGCGTTGGCGTAGGCCTTGGCCGCCTCCGATGGATTTCCCATTTCCATGTAGCAATCGCCCAGATACTTATGCCCGGTCCAGGCGTCCTGGTTGGATGCAACGGCCTTGTTCAAACAGTCCAGCGCTTTATCCGTTCGCCCTTTGGAAAGGTAAATCTTGCCTGTTTCCAAAAGCAATTCAAACAGGTCGGGCTCGATTTCCCCGGCTTGCAAAAAAAGATCCAGGGCCTTATCCCGATTACCCATCATGAGATGGCTTACGCCCGTATTATAAACCGGCATGATCTCCGAGGGGTCCAGTTGAGACGCCATGTCAAACCGATCCAGGGCTTTGGGGTAGTCGCCCAGGACGGCGAAGCACACGCCCAGGCTGTTGTGCACGTTCACGGCGCCCGAATCCACCAATAGCGCCCGTTCATACTCCCGGATGGCGCCCTGGACGTCGTTGTCGTGATAGAGCTTGTCGCCGCTTATGTTCAGGCTGACGGAATCAAAAGGCGTAAACACGTCCGGGCCGAAGAATGCCGCATGGTCCAACGCCTTGAGTATGTTGTCAAAAATTTCCGCTTTCTTGAAATCCGCCGTAGGGAAGACGGCCGCGCCTACGGTGACTGTGGTCAGGCCATGATCCCTGACTGCGTCCTGGACGGCCAGGCCGATCTCGCGGCAGTCCCCGTCGCCGCCTTCCGGCAGGCACAGGGCGAAAACGCCGCGACCCAAAAGCCCCCATAAAAAGCCTTTTTCCGCGCAGGCTGTTTCAATGGCCTGGGCCGTGCTTTTCAGTTTTTCCAGTTGGGATTCCTGGGCGTCCTCCCCTTCCGGCGGGTCCAGGGCGTCCACCTTGACGGAAACGGCGCCAAAGGCGTGGAGAGGCTTGACCTGGGCCAGGCAGGCGTCAATAAAGGCCTGACCGGCCTTCAAGTCCGGGAATAGCTCCGCCAATTCCGGCGGCAGGACTTCCCGGGCTTCTTTGACCTCTTCGTGGTCCAGTTGCGGTACAGCCTCGGAAAACAAAAAGGCTTCGGTAAGATGTCGATTTTTACGGTTCCCCAAAAACAAACGCTCCTTTGCCGTCAATTTGTATCAAAGGCGAAGCAGGCCTTTTTAGCTTTTCCCGGCGACCAGCTCCGCAGCATGGGCCGCCAGGGGTATTTCATCGTCCGCGATGGTGCGCATATCCAGGGTGAACACGTCGTCCTCGATGCGCCCCACCATGGGAAGCTCCAGCTTCCGCATGGCCTTTTCCACGCTGTTGGCGGTGCGGCCTTTAATTAAAATAGCCACGCCAAAGCTGGGCAGATTTTGCAACGGCAAGGCGCCGCCGCCGACTTTGGAGTCGATGGCTTTGACCTTGGCGGAGAGGTTCTCGAGCCCCAGTTTTTTGATGCGGGCCTGCAGGCGCCTGGCTTTTCGTTTGATGATTTCCGGGTCCATGGTCAACATGCGCAGGGTGGGCACGGCCTCCATGCGCTTAATGGGATCCCGGTACAGCCGCAAAGTGGTTTCCAGGGCCGCCAAAGTCAGCTTGTCTATGCGTAAAGCCCGGGCCACGGGATGCTTCTTGATCTTGTTGACGGACTCCGCCTTGCCCACGATGATCCCGGCCTGGGGGCCGCCCAGCATTTTATCGCCGGAAAAGGTGACCACGTCGGCGCCGGCCGCCACGGACTCCATGACCGTAGGCTCCTTGGCCAGGCCGTATTGAGAGAGATCCACCAGACTGCCGCTGCCCAGATCCTCCATGACGATCAGATCGTGCTTTTTGCCCAGGCCCACGATTTCCTCCAGGCTGACGGTGGCGGTAAACCCGACCACGGCGAAGTTGCTGGTGTGGGCCTTTAAAAGCATGGCGGTTTCTACGCCAATGGCGTTTTCGTAGTCGTGCAAGTGGGTGCGGTTGGTGGTTCCCACTTCCTTGAGGACGGCGCCGCTGGACGCCATGACGTCCGGAATGCGGAAGGACCCGCCGATTTCCACCAGCTCCCCGCGGGAAACCACGACTTCATGCCCTTTAGCCAGGGCCATGAGGCTCAGAAACACGGCGCCCGCGTTGTTGTTCACCGCCATGGCTGCTTCGGCGCCCGTCAATTCGCACAGGAGGTCTTCCACAATGGAAAAACGGGAGCCGCGTTTGCCGGCCTCCAAGTCGAATTCCAGATTGGAATAGCGCCCGGCGACATTCACAATGTGGTCGCACACGACAGAGGGCAGCAGGCTGCGGCCCAGGTTGGTGTGCACCACCACGCCTGTGCCGTTGATAACCCGCCTTAGGTTGTCCCGCATATCCAGGGCAACGAGAGCGCGCGCCCTTTCCAAAACCGAGTCCTCCAGGTTGTCGCCAGTCCAGGAAGGCGCCTCGCCTGCAACCAGGCTGCGCCTGGCGTCTTCAATGGCGGTTCTGGCTGCCTTAAGCAGCACGGAGCGGGGCGGGCCGCCGTTTTCAGCCATCAGGGAATCCAGGATGCGATCCACCTTGGGCAGGGACTTTAACTGGTTGATAGCCATATTATTTTCAGACCTGAGTGGTTTATTCTGTTTTGTATTTTTTTCCGGCATGATTCTGTTTTGTTTGGATTGTTACTGTCAAACGTGTTATTCTGTCGTGACCTCGGTACATTGTCAACCTGAAAAGGAGGGTCTGGTGGACTTTGATCTTAATAAAGAACAAGAAATGATCCGTGACGCGGTGCGGAGCTTCGCCGAAAAGGAAATAGCTCCGGTCGCTTTGGAATTGGATGAGAAGGAAGAGTTCTCCCCGGAGCTGACCAAAGCCATGGGGGAAATCGGCCTGTTCGGCATGTTCGTGCCCGAAGTCTACGGCGGGCAGGAAATGGACTACATCTCCTACGCCATCGCCGTGGAAGAGGTGGCGCGCATTGACGGGTCCCAGGCTGCTACCGTGGCCGCGGGCAACTCTCTGGGCATCGGTCCCATCAATTATTTCGGCAGCGAAGAGCAAAAAAAGAAATACCTGCCCAAGCTGTGTACGGGCGAGGCCCTGTGGGGATTCGGCCTGACCGAGCCCGAGGCGGGCTCCGACGCGGGCGGATCCAAGACCACGGCCGTCAAGGACGGCAATGAATGGGTCCTTAACGGGTCCAAGATTTTCATCACCAACGCGGCCTGCGAACTTTCTCTGGGCGTGACGGTTCAAGCGGTTACGGGAACCAGGGCCGACGGCCGCCCGGAAACCACCTGCTTTTTGCTGGAGCACGGCACCCCCGGCTTTACCGCCAAAGCCATGCATAAAAAGCTCATGTGGCGTTCCTCCAGCACGGCGGAACTTTATTTTGACAACGTGCGCCTGAAAGAAGACGCCATCCTGGGCAAGCCCGGCGACGGATTCAAGCAAATGCTCAAGACGCTCGACGGCGGCAGGCTGTCCATCGGCGCCATGGGCCTGGGCGGCGCGCAAGGCGCGTATGAACTGGCCCTGAAATACGCCAAGCAGCGCAAACAGTTCGGTCAGCCCATCTCCAAATTCCAGGCCAACGCCTTTAAACTGGCGGACTGCGCCATGGAAATCGAATGCGCCAGAAACCTTCTTTATAAGGCCTGCTGGCTCAGATCCCAGCACAGGCCGTTCCAGAAACTGGCCTCCATGGCCAAGCTCTACTGCTCCGAGGTCATGTACCGGGTGGCCAACCACGCCGTGCAGATTCACGGCGGTTACGGCCTTATGAAGGAATACAATGTAGAGCGTTTCTACCGCGACCAGAAATTGCTGGACATCGGCGAAGGCACGTCTGAAATCCAGAGACTTGTCATCTCCCGGTATATCGGGTGCTGAGTACTTAAAAGGGGCAAGGCATCCTGGAATAAAAGCCAGGATGCCTTCTTTAAGTTCATTCCTATGGCTTAGGTTATTTTAACCTTTGCACGGGGCCTTTTCCGTCCCCAACATGTCCTTCAGTAGATGATAGTAATATTTGATACTCCTCAATTAACTTATCAATATACTTTTCTTCAGTAGCTATAATTGTTTTCATAGGCCATTTGACCGCGTCATAACCGTCATATTGTTTAAGAGCAGTTCCTATGTTGCCACAGTCTGGGACACAAACATCTTCGGTATCAATATCTGGTATGGGAATTATTGCATATTTGTACTTAGTTGATATTGTGCATCCAAATAATAACGCATTTAACTCACGGCTTTTTTGCAATTCAGGAAAAAAATCATGGATGCTATAATAGGTATTTTTTTTATGAATGGCCGCAAGCTTTCCCAAAATGCCATTGTCATCTGCTAAACCGGAATCGCTATTTGCCGAATTATATACCCGTATTCGAGTCTGATTTATTGTGCCACCAGACTTTTTTGCATTTGATTCCAAATTGCTGATATATTTACCTCCCTTAATCTGCTTCCAAAAAGCTGCTTTCTGATCCTCTCTGGAAATAACCAACACATTATCATCAGACTCATAATTTAGCTGATTTAATATATCTATTACATGTGTATGAGTTGCCATATTTTTAGTAATATTAACCTGCTTTACTGTTTCAAAGGCTCTTGATGCAACTTTATCCAATTCATGATCCAATCCTATACTCATATAAAATCTCAGCACATCACCTTTAATGGGTGGAAAATAGCTATATTTTTTAAAGGTATGCCCTGGCGAACTTGGGCTATATACACATTCTTTGTAGTCCACAGGAGGAGAATACGTATATGTTTGCAACTCAATACCATGCTTACATATCAAAACATCGTTTGGGACAAACTCAAATTTTGTTCCTATATTTAAATTCCTCAAAAGATCATAATATGATTTACTAATCATAATTTCACGGTCATCACAAAAGTTTAATATTCGCTCTGCTATATTAATTGTATCGCCTATCTGTATGACTTTGTTTTGTACAAACTGATAGTCTTTAGTTATAAAAACATGATCAAATTCGGAATAGTTCGCAGAGGCCTTAACTTCCAGACCATTTTGACACATATCAATAGCAAAATTTATTATAAAATGAGTAAATTTTTCCATTACATTTTTATTAATGTCACACTTGCGGCCTAATGATATAATTGCTCCGTCGCCCGTCGAATGCACATCAGGTTCGTATTCTGACAAACTCTCTAGGTTGACTTCCAATTCCTGTATAAAGAACTCAACATCTTCTTTCTGCTGATCAAGTGTTTTTTTTGAATAGCTCACTATATCAAAAATTGCTACGACCACCCTATTCAACCGTTCCATTTTCCCCATACCCCTCTCCTTTCGGCATCTGATAGTCACTGCAACTGAAATTCAGGCATTAAATTACAGTCGTGTAGCATAGAATTTTGAATGCTTCAACAGAATTATGAACTGCATACACAATATTAATTCGAGATATGATCGTAGATATATAGCAATCATCATAAGGGGGAACAAAATAAGTATTTTCACATAATGCCTTGATATTATGTATGTTATAACGTTAAAATATTCCTAAAAAATTTCTGAGAAGAGGCCCGGCAAACACCTTTGGAATCAATCCGAACTTGGAAATTTTCGGATACGCACCAGGTCGCTGTTTTATGCTTCGATGAAATGGTCTCCTCAGTTTCACAAAACGACGTCTATGCGCACCCTGCCCTATACCTTCCATACTGTAGAAGTACACATAAATTCGAAAGGGACCCGCAGCAACGGCTTTTCCCGTTTGCGCTTTATGGGGTTGTTCTTGTATACTATTTCAAGCGGTTAACTTTGGGGCGTACATAGGATTAGTCTTGTCTCGCTCGGCGTTTTGACAAAAGGACGCTGGGTCCCCGCTTGCGGGGATGACGACCTATTAGGTTACTCTTAATTCTGGGGAAGATTGCGATTTCAGGGGACACGATACTGATTTCACAGTCTTCCTTGGCGGCATTTTACGCACTTGCAGAAATCAGTTCATGTCCCCGAAATCTTACGCCGTATCCGTTGCCCGTCATCCCTGTGAAAGGATGCGGTGGAATGAGTTAAATATTTCATGGCGAACCCTATTCACGAAAAGAAAATCATCATCATCGCCGGGCCGAACGGCGCGGGAAAGACCACCTTTGCGGAGGAGTTTCTTCCCAAGGACGCAGGCTGCCCTAACTTCGTCAATGCGGACCTGATCGCCGCGGGCTTATCTCCTTTTGCGCCCGAGCAAGCCGCCATAAAGGCCGGACGCCTGATGTTGCAGGAAATTCATGGCTATGCGAAAAAAGGCGTGAGTTTCAGCTTTGAGACAACCTTGGCCGGGAAGAGTTACGCGAGGTTGATCCCTAAGTGGCGCAGGTCAGGATACAGTGTCAAAATGTTCTTTTTGTCCTTGCCCACGCCGGAATTGGCTATTGAACGGGTGAGGATAAGGGTCGCATTAGGCGGCCACAGCGTCCCTGAGCCAGTGGTCAGGAGGCGATTTTCCGCTGGCTTAAAAAACTTTGAGGAAATATACAAACCCATTGTAGACGAATGGATTTTATACGATAATTCAACTGATTATCCCAAGATACTATTGGAAGGAGAAAGTGATGGATAAGCAAAACCAGGAATCTTCCAATCAAAAAAAGCGTGATCCTGATATCGCTGCTTCTGAGGCAGCCCTGATCCGCGCAGGCAAACTGGCCCGAAAAAGAGCCCGCCAGGCAGGCGTGGGCGTTATCATCATGAAAGATGGCAAAATTGTGGAGGATTTTTCGGAAGAGAAAGAATAGCCAACACCCGGCTTGGCGCCCTGCCGAAGTAAAAGCCTTGCACAAATTAGCAACAGCCTGATATAAAAAATATAAATAAACTAACGACATAAGGGTGTGCATATGCAAACTGAAAAAATCAAACCCAAAGCCCAGCAAATTCTGGATAGCCTGCCGGATTCGGCTACCTGGGATGACTTGATGTATCGGATATACGTGCGCCAATCCATTGAAGCCGGGCTGGAAGACAGCGATAATGGGCGGACAATGGACGTTAGGGACGTGCGAAAAAAATTCGGACTGCCGGAATGAAGGTCCTTTGGACAAAAAACGCCATTGACCACCTGGATGGCATTTATGAATATATAGCCGTTAACTCCCCCACCTACGCCAAAAAAACGGTGGACAGAATTACCCGCCGGTCGCAGCAAATCGCCGACCAGCCCTTTTCCGGGCGCAAAGTTCCTGAATATGAGTCTGATGATATTCGTGAGTTGATAGAAAACCCTTATAGATTAATTTATCGGATCAAGCCGGATCAAATAGACGTCCTGGCTGTAATCCACGGGGTGCGGTTGCTTCCGGAGGACTTATAATGGCCAATTCCTTGAGCGAAAGTTGGCCCGAAAAAGAGCCTGCCAGGCCGGCGTGGGCGTTATCATCATGAGAGACGGCAAGATTGTGGAGGATTTTTCCGAATAGTACGCCGTCAATGTTAACTGATTTGTTTTGATACAATTAGCGTCTTTTACTGATAAAAAAACTCGGGCAGTGCGAGGGAAATTCGCACCGCCCGGTTTTTTTTTAGCAGACCTGCCGATTGGGAATCAATCGTCAAGATGGTTATGGAAGCAGGAAGACCTGCCGTCCATTTTTAGAGAGGGCTATCGCCCATTTTTTTAGTGCGTTTTCATACGAACCCAACGGCTTTCCGCCGGAGTTCCTATTGTTTTTCAATGCGCACGGCGCAGGCCTTGTACTCCGCAGTCAGAGTCACGGGGTCAAAGGCCGGGTTGGTCAGCCAGTTGGCGTTGCCTTCCCGGAAGTGGAAGGCCATCCACACCATGCCCTTGGGCACTTCGGGCGTCACCCTGGCGCGCACGGTGACTTCTCCGCGGCGGGATTTGACCTTGATGTACTCCTTATCCTCAATGCCGAGAGCGTCGGCGTCTTCCAGGGAGATGTCCGCGGTTTCCTCGCCCAAAAGGTCGTTCAGGCCTTCGCAGCGCCCTGTCTGGGTGCGCGTGTGGTAATGGTACAGGCGCCGTCCGGTGGACAGGACCAGGGGATATTCCTCGCACTCCACTTCGGCCGGGGGCGTCCATTCCACGGACTGGAAATTGCCCAGGCCGCAGGTGAAATTGCCTTCCTTGTGTAGAAAGGAGGTTCCGGGGTGGCATTCGTCCGTACAGGGCCATTGGAGCCCGTCCCCTTCGATCCGGTTGTACCGGATGCCGAAGAAGTTGGGGGAGAACGCGGAAACCTCGTTATCCCAGATTTCCTGGCCGCTGTTGGATTCCCATTCGTGGCCGAAGCGCTTGGCGATCTGTTTGAAAATCCACCAGTTGGGCTTGGAGATTCCAGGGGGCTCGCTGGCTTTGCGCACCCGGTTCACCCGGCGTTCGCTGTTGGTGAAGGTGCCGTTGTTCTCGCTCCAGGCGCAGCCCGGGAGGATCACGTGGGCGAACCTTGTGGTCTCGTTCTGGAAGATGTCCTGGACCACCAGGAATTCCGCGGAGGCCAGTTCGTGCTCCACCTTGCGGATATCCGGTTCGGTGTTGGCCAAATTCTCGCCGAAGATGTAAAAGGCCCGGACCGATTTATCCACCAAGCCGTCCATCATCTGCGGGATCATGAGCCCCAGTTTGTCGGACAAGCCTTCCACGCCCCAGCACTTTTCGAACTTCTCCTTGGCCTTGGGATCGGTGACCGCCTGGTATCCGCAGTAGACGTTGGGCAGTGCGCCCATGTCGCAGGCACCCTGCACGTTGTTCTGACCGCGCAGGGGATTCACCCCGCCGCACTCCATGCCCATGTTTCCCAGAAGCATCTGGAGGTTGGCGGTGGACATAACGTTGTTTCTGCCGCAGGTATGCTCGGTAATGCCCAGGGTGTAGCAGAGCATGACCGGCTTGACCGAGGCAAGACGCCGGGCCGCGTCCACGATCAACTCAGGCTTAAGGCCCGTGATCTCCGCGGCTTTTTCCGGCGGATAATTCTCCACCTGGGCTTTGAGATTCTCAAAGTCCACCGTGCAGGATTGCACGAATTTCTTGTCGTACAGTTCTTCCTTAATCAGCACGTGCATGAGCCCGTTCAACAGGGCGATGTCTGAGCCCACTTTCAAGGGCAGATGGAGTTCGGCGAAATCCACCAGCTTGTGAGCCCTGGGGTCGGCTACAATGAGCCTCGCCCCGCTTTGCACGGCGTTCTTAAGAAAGGTGGAGGCCACAGGGTGGGCCTCTGTCATATTAGAGCCAATGACAAGGAACATTTTGGCTTTGTGGAACTCGCCAAAGGAATTCGTCATGGCGCCCGATCCAAAACTTGCCGCCAGACCGGCGACCGTGGGGGCATGTCAAGTGCGTGCACAATGGTCGATGTTGTTCGTCTTGAACACCGACCTGAACAGCTTCATCATCTGGTACGAGTCTTCGTTGATGCTCCTGGCGCAGCTTACGCCGGCCACGGAGTTCGGCCCGTACTTGTCGATGGCTTCCTTGAACTTGCTTGCCACCAGATCCAGGGCCTCGTCCCAGGATGCGTCCCGGAAAGTCCCGTCGTTGTTTCGGATCAGGGGATTGGTCAAACGCTCGTCGGAATAGATGAAGTCGTACCCGAAACGGCCCTTGACGCACAAACGGCCCTTGTTGGGAGAGCCTTCCTCCACGCCCGTGACCTTGGCGATCTTGCCGTCCACCACGTGGAGCATCTGCTGACAGCCCACGCCGCAGTAAGGACAGGTGGTGCGGATTTTCTCCGCTTTCCAGGGACGGAACTGATACCGGGCCTTTCTTTCCACCAGGGCGCCCACCGGACAGGCCTGGATGCACTCGCCGCAGTAAACGCAGTTGTCCTTGGCCACGGGGTACGCCTTGTCCGGGTTGGAAAAGGGGTCTTCCTCGAGGAAGCCTGTGTCAATGGCCAGGTTCACCTGGATTTCGTTGCAGGCCGCCACGCAGCGTCCGCAACGGATGCAGCGGGAGTAGTCCCGGATGATCAGGGGCTCGCCCTTTTTCTCGGGATACTGGCGGACCGTATGATCCTGATGGCCGCCGCCCGTGACCTGATACTCGTAGGCCAGTTCCTGCAGACGGCAGTCGCCCCAGGCCGGGCAAAGCTCGGTCGCGCCGTCGCTGGCCTGCACGCTTTGCTGAAAATTGGCCCAATCGCCGTTGTCCGACGACCCGATGGCGCAATTGTGGTTGCCCGAGTCCAGAAGATCCTTGATGCGCTGCTTACGCAAAGCCACGATGGCGGGAGTCTGGGTGCGAACCGCAATCCCCTCGTTGGCGGGCGTGGAGCAGGCCAGGACTTCCTCTCCGTTCATGTCCACCACGCACACCCCGCAATTGCCCGTGGGGGAAGCCCCCTTCATATGGCAAAGCGAGGGGATGGGCACATTGGCCGCCTCCGCCGCTTCCAGGATGGACTGCCCCTTTACGAATGAGACGGTCCTTCCGTTTAAAATAAAGCTCGGTTTCACGACATCCTCTCCTTGGATTGTTCTTAAAGCGCCTTTTTGCCTTTTATTTGAAAAAAGGCCTTGGCGAATCCGCTTGTTTCATTATATCAATTTTGGCATCACGATACTACCGTTATGCCAGAAATGTCACCACGCAACTATGTAACGGGGTCCTCTGAATTTGTCAATACCAATAAAGCGCAGACCCGCCAGGATTGCATTTCCATTCATTGATACTTTACAACAAGGTCGTCGCCGTACATGATGCTCTTTGCGCCGTTTTTATACCGGAACCTATTTTTTTATCAATTTTAAATATCAATATTAACAACATTAGTGCGCCCACATGCCTCCTTCTTGGCCGCCCAGCTATTTTTTGGGAAACCTTTTTCTTTGAGGTGCGTATGCCATGTTAGAAGCAAAGGCCATGCATCAAGGACGGGAAATGCCCAATGGACGACAAAGATATCATAAGGCGGGTTAAGAACGGGGATGTAGAGAGCTTTGCCTTGCTTGTCCGCAGGTATCAGGGCAATCTGATCGGATTCCTTACGAGGATGCTGGGAGACCGGGGCCTCGCTGAGGATGCGGCCCAGGATGTTTTTCTGAACATCTACAAAGCGCTGGACAGTTTTGACGAAAACAGAAACGTCCCCTTTGCAGCATGGTTGTTCATTACGGCGAAAAATGCGGCCATATCGCAAATCAGGAAGCAGGCCCTTCGCCGCTCCCTGCCGCTGGACGCCGCGGCCGAGCTTCCGGACTCCGCGCCTGGGGCCTTGTCCGTCCTTCTTTCCCATGAAAGGCGCCTTCACGTGAAAGAAGCCCTGGACGAAGTTCCTGAGCCGCATCGCAGTTCGCTCTTGTTCCAATTGGAGGGAAAAACCATCCGGGAAATAGCCGATCTCCAGGGGGCGACTGCCGGCGCAGTAAAAAGCCGCATCCATCGGGCGAAGGCGGCGCTTGTCCGCATCTTAGGCAAGGGAGGCTTGATCGACCATGAGTGACAATGCAAATAAGGCAGACTTTGTCCAAAGAACCATGGCGGCTGTGTACGCCTATGAGGAAAGCCGGCCGGCGGCCAGGCTTCGGCGGCATCCGGCGGTTGCTGATATCCTGATGAAAGCCGGCGCAGCAGGCGGCATCGGCCTTGGGTTGATCAGCACGGCCAGGCTGTTCGCTGCGGCCCTGGCGCCAGGGCTTTGCGGATAACGCGCCTGTTTTAACGACTCACACCGAATACTACGGAGAGACAATATGGATACCAACACAATAGTAGGGAAAAGCCGCAATGGATTTGCGGCCCTGGGCTTGAGCCTGGCCCTTCCCGGCCTGGGCCAGGTTTATAACGGCGAAGTCATAAAGGGCTTATGCTTTTTCGTACTGGTCATGGCGGCCCATTTTGCGGGCTTCGCCCTGGCGGTCCGTTTGCCGGACTCCCGGCTTTTTGGCGGGCTGCTGTTGACGCTTTCGTTGGTTCTTTTATTGTATCTGGGGATAGCCGCAGAGGCGTATCGAACCGCCAAAGAGATCAGCCATGCTTATATTTTGAAGCCGTACAACCGGGTTTATCTTTATGCGGCGATCTGGGTGCTGGGCGCCCTGCTCTATCTGTGCATCGGCCAATACACGCGGGCCAACTACGTCCATTTTTTCAAAATTCCATCCCACAGCATGGAGCCGGGCGTCCTGGCCGGGGATTACGTGGTCGCGGACAGGTTATGCTATCAGCATCAATCTCCGCAAAAAGGCGACGTCATTGTGTTTGTATACCCGGACGACCGGAGCAAGGTGTTCATGAAACGCGTGGCGGCCCTTCCCGGCGATACGGTAACGCTTCCGGGAGGCAGATCAGAGAAAGTTCCCCACGGGAGGATTTTTGTCATAGGGGATAACCAAAAGGACAGCCTGGACAGCCGCAAGTTCGGAACCGTCCCGCTTGCGGACGTCATGGGGAAAATCCGGGTGGTCTATTTTTCCAGGGGGGCGGAGGGGGTTCGTTGGGATAGGATCGGGAAGATTGTGGGGGCTGTTAAAGATGGCAATAGACATTGAAGCGTTTCATGTAAAAAAAGCCTCCGCCGGAAAGTTCGGCGGGGGCTTTGATATTTTCGGAAAAGATGTTCGGATGGAGAGCCGCAATGTGAGGCTGAACAACATGTCGCTCTGCGACCCCGGCAGGATACTGCTCTGCCGGGGCTACCCTTGGACCAGAGGCGTTTTAGACTGGGCGTCAACAACGCCCCTCATCTTGTTTCATAGGTTCGAATCACATCACCATCTTCATCGATCACAACAGCCAACATGAAATGATTCTCCCTGTAGATAAAGCCGTTCCCATTCCTTGAAAAGTCATTTTGTTACGTTGAGCGCAGCCCGGATTATTCGGTAAACGTTATTGCCAGTCTTAGCATGTCTTTGAGTTGAATCCCGTCTTCATAGATGGGCTCCTCGTAATTCAGCAGGAAGAAATCCTTATCGATGGAATCCACCCGGAATCCCTCGCGCTGATAAAAAGCCAGTTGATACCCGAAGGTTCCCGTTCCAACTTCCAGCCGCTCAGCCTTTGCGTCGCGAATGGACAGAATGACATGCTGCAGCAATTTTCTTCCAATGCCCTTTTGTTGATGCTCCGGAGCCACCGAGATATTCATCAGCTCATTTACTCCCGGTGCAATCGGCTGCACAATGCAAACCCCGACGGATTCTTCGTTCAATGTTGCGACAAAGCACCTGGAACGGTTTAAATAGCCTTTGACCTTAGATATGGAAGGGTCCGCCTGAAGAAGCAAATCCATGGGCGCTTCCGACGGAGCCGTTTCTTTAATTTGGATTGAATCAATCATGTTTAATCACCCTGCTCGCACTTAAAAATGTTCACTCCCCCATTTTTTCGTACAGCCAGGGGGTTTCGTTGGGCGAGGCGGGCGGGCATTGTTGAATGATGTCCAGGCTGTCCTCCCGGTTCATGGGGAATTTTTCCGGATTCTTGGCTTTGATGGCCGCCGCGATTTTATTGGCGTAGCAGGTGTTTCCGGGTTTGTGGAATTTTTTGCTGGTTTCCTCCCAGATGTCGGCCAGGGGGCGTTCCAGGATATTGCCCAAGGACAGCATGGTGAAGTCGCAGGGGCACACATTGCCCTGGGAATCGATGAACATATAATTGTAGCCTGCGCCGCAACCGTAAAAATGCTTGCTTTCAAAATAGTCGTAGGCGAACACGCCGGGCAGGCCGGGGGTCTTGGTGCTTTGCTTTTGAATTTCAAAAATGGTTTGGACGTTTTCCCTGGTCAGGAGGTCGTCCGGGTGCTCGGTCAGTTTTCCGGCCAGGATGGGCGAAGTCAGGCGCATGTCGTTAACGCCGATATGCTTGAAAAAACGCATGACCTTGAAGATTTCCTCGCGGTCGCTCACAAGCTCCCGGCTGGGCACAAAGGAGACCGCCGTGTAAAAGCCTTCAGACTTGAACAACTCAATGGCCTTGAGGGCCGTGTCGAACATGCCTTTGCGGTTTCGGCCTTTGTCGTGGATCTCCGGCGTGTAATGATCCAGGCTGATGACCGGAATTTTCAGCCCCGCCTTTTTCAAATCCCGCACCCTCTCCCGGGTGAGTTCAAACCCGGTGGTGAACATGATGGGCATGGAGCGTTCGTCGATGGAGGCGATGATCTCCTCCAGGTCCTTGCGCAAAAGGGGCTCGCCGCCGGTGAGTCCTATGACGCTGGCGCCCAGGTCCTGCACCTGCTTGATGGCGTTTTTCATGACGTCCAGGGTGAGCTTGTCCTTTTTATCGCGATCCGCAAAGGAGCAGTGCCAGCAGTTGCAGCAGCATTTGGCGGTGACGGCGAAGTTGGTCACCACAGGCCAGGGCTTGTTTTTAATGATGGATCGAAGCCCCTGCAAAAACCGGTCGTAGGCCGGGGAGGGAAAATAGGGCGTGAAGGTGTTGGAATAATATTCGCCGCCCAGTTTGGTCAGCTTGCTTTGTCCGGAAAGATGGTTCAAAGCCAGCTTCTGCTTGATGGTCATGCCTTTCAGCTCCGGGTGCATGCCGATTTTCAGGTTGGCCGCCAGGCGCCGAAACCCGTAAAGCTGCTTGCCGTTCATGGGTGTGAATTCCATAATCCCCTCCTTGTTTTGCGCCGTACATCCATGGGTTGCCAATCAAAAGCCTTTTGAGGTACATATCATATAGAGGGGATTATTTCATGCCTATTCCTCCGTCCATACTCTTCCTTGTCTTGCGTTTTAACCCCTATTTTAGATGCGGCTGAATCAAGGTTTGGACCGGGTTCAGGACGTGCTGATGGGTTTAATCGGCTCGGATAGCAAGGACGGCGTGGAGGTTTTCTTGTCCGACGCCGCCCTGTTCCTGGAAATGATGGGCGTAACAACGATCGCCTGGCAATGGATGGTCCTGGCCGCCAGGGAAGGGCTGGAAAAGGCCAAGTCCGCCTCGGAGAAAAAATTCCACCTTGGCAAAATCCATACGTTCCGGTACTTTTTCGCCTATGAAATGCCCAAAACCAGGGCCCTGGCCACCCGGCTGATGGATTCCGACCCCATTACCGTGGAAATGCAGCCGGACTTTTTTGAGGACTAAGGAACGGAGAAAAGATAAAAGAAAACTGCGCCTCCGGCGAGAAAATATACGAGCAAAAGATTAACTGCGCCTCCGGCGGCAAACTTTTTGAAAAAAGTTTGATCAAAAACCTTTCAATGGCGCTTCGCGCGGGGAGTTGTTCAACGTAAGGCAGAAAGCAGGAGGTTGTTCCGCAACGAATTTCGGCGCGTGATCCTTATCTCTTGCGTCTTATCCGGCAATTGAACAAAAGACACTGGATTCCGGCTTGCGGGACGGTCCTAAAAAGCGGACCGTCCCGCAAGCCGGAATGACCGGTGGTTGAACTGCACGCATAATACATAAGACCGAGCCGCCGCGTCACATCCCTCCTGTGATTTCCGGGGACATGAACTTATCTCCCCGATAGTCATACAATTCACCGAGCATAAGTATGGAGATAAGTATCGTGTCCCCGTGAAATCGTCCTCTCCAAGTGCCGGACTTGAAAAAATTTCGAGGGACACGATACTGATTTCAACGATCTTCACTGGCGGCTTCCGCCGATTTTGCAGAAATCAGTTCATGTCCCTGAAATTCCCCAACGGCTTTTTTCATCACGCGATAGATAACCTGAAAGTGTGAATCAATCCAAAGGCTGTAGGTCTTCCATGGCGTCCAGGGTGGATTGAAAGTCCGTCACGCCTGCGTCGCTGCCAAGGCCTGTGGCCACCAGGGCGGAGGTGGCTGTTGCAAAGCGGCAGGCTTTTTCCGGGTCCCAGCCCTGGGCAAGGCCGGCGGCGAATCCCGCGCAATAGGCGTCTCCGCAGCCCGTGGTGTCCAGCACGTCCACCTTCAAGGCCGGGATGCGGGTTTTGCCGCCGTTGGCGTAAAGCAGCGAGCCTTTGGCGCCGTCCTTCAAAATGCAGGCCTTGGCGCCCGCGTCCATATAAAAAGCGGCGGTGTCGTCGGCATTGGACGTTTCGGCTACTTCCATGGCTTCGTCCAGGCTTGGCATGAAATAGTCCACATAAGGCATAACCAGCTTGAGAGCGTCCAGGCTTCCCGGGCCGGGGGTTATGAAGTCGCAGGTGATCACGGCGCCGTTTTCGGAAGATTGCTTGAGGACTTCGGCGCCCGGGCCTCCATCCAGCATGAGCATGGTCCCCACCCCGCCCCAATGGACGAAACGGCTGTTGACGATGGCGTCAATGCGGGCCTGATCCAGTTCCAGCATGACCGATGCGCCGATGGCGTGGAAGTTGGGCCGCTGCCCGTCCGGGGCCACGGCCAGCATGGTGGCGGCGGTGGGCATGTCGGTCCTGCGCTGAAGCAGGGAGGCGTCCACGCCGTTGTTTTTCAGCATGGTTTCCAGGATGAATCCCATGTCGTCGCTGCCAATGGCGCCCACCAGGGCGGTTTTCAGGCCGTACTTGGCGCCGATCACGGCCGGGCCTGCCGCCGTTCCGGCGGCGGTAATGCGAATCTGCTCAATGATTTCAGTTTTGCCTCCCGGCGGAATCTGGCTGATGCGCCGCCCCAAAATATCCAGGATGGTAAGTCCGGTGCAAACATAGTCGTAGACTTGGCTCATGATGTTCCCCCCTTTTTGATAATGATTCGAATAAATTTCTTACTATTTCAATCAGTCGTAAACCAGGGCGTCGGAAAATTCAAGCAGGTCGTTGGACAGATAAGCCTGCATCTCAGCCAGGGCGCGGGGCGTGCGCGGATCCTTGGCGGCGCGATAGGCGATGAGCCTTTGCTTCAAATATTCCCGGGTCCAGGGATGATTCGGACCGAAGGCGCCCACGGCTGCCAGGGCTTCCTCAAAGCCGACCACTTGCGCTGCGGCCAGTCTTGTTTCCAAGCGCTGCTCCTCCGCCTGCATCAGGCAAAACGGATGAGCCGCCACGGCCAGTATCCTGGCGGCTGCATTTGCATCTTCCCGGGCCAATTCCTTTGCCAGATCCAGCCCCCATTGCACAGCGACGGGCCACGTCCAGGGATGAGTGGACATCCCGGAGAACGCCTTTTCCAAAGAGCCCAAAGCCTGTTCCTTTTGGCCTGTTTTCCAATAAAATTCAGCCCGGATAATATGTGAAGCATCGGGCCATTGCCCATCCATTTCAGAGCACAGGTCCAAGGCTTTTTCATGCCCTTCAATTGCCAGGGCATGGGCGTTCATGGCGATTTCCAGGGGAGACTCAGGCTTTATATTCAAAGCGTTCCATTGGCTGAGGAAGCTCAAATAATTTTCCTGCTGAAAAGACTGGCAGGCCCGGACCATGGGCTCCAATCTTGGAGAGAACAGATCCGGCGAAAGGTCAGGGCTGTCCGCCAGGACGAACAATTCCACCTGCTGCCTTTTGATCCGGTGCAAATCCACGTTTCCCCGGGCGAAAAAGGGCTTACGGTAATGCTCCCGCTCTTCCGCGTCCTGCATGCCAATGACGGATTTGGGATCTATCCGCCCCTGAGCGCCCGCCATAATGGCGTAGGCCTGGGGCTGGTCGTCCCGGCTGGTGATTCCGTGCCAGATCGCCATGCCGGACAGCATGCGGCTGAACCCCGGCCCGGCCAGATAGCGGCTGAACAGGCCTTCCAGGCCGGACGTCCCCCACACGGCGGTCATGGCCGAAGTGTATGGCTCCGCCGCAAGCCTGGCGCGCAGGGCGTCTTCGTTAAACGAGACCGCCTCTTTGGAGCAAACCAGAAACAGGACGTCGGGCTGGGGCCTAAAGGTGTGCACGTGCGTGAACGCCTCCCCCAAAGCGCCGTAGATGGATTGCAGGGCGATGGGGTCGATGCCCCGGATGGAAATGGAAAGATTGAAGACGCCTCCGGGGGCGAGCCTGCGGGCTGCCAGTTGGAAAAACTCCGCCGTGTACAATCCGGGATTGGAAGCCAGGGGCGCGGCCTGGCCTTTTTGTACGATCAAATCGTACCGTCTTTTCTTAAAACGCAATACGGGGGCGAACTCCGCCATCTGAACTTGCACCTTGGAGTTTTCAAGGACGTTAAGGTTGGCGGGGCCGCAAAGCCGGGCCATTTCCAGGCTATAAGGGTTTTGCTCCGCAACGAGGATTTCCTGAATCCCCCTCTCTTTGACCAGCCAGCCGGGCGTGACGCCGGCGCCCAATCCCAAAATCAGGGCGGATTTGGGGCTGGGATGCAGCGCAGCCGGAACCAGTCCGGCCATGACATCCCTGGAAGCGTCCCAACGCACGTTGACTCGGGCTGCGCCGTTTTCCAAAAGTTCCAGGCCGTCCCCGGCCTTGATCGCCGTGGCGCCTTTGGGGCTGTGCGCCTCCCATTTGACCTGCCTTCGCACGGTGCGCATGTTGTTCAAGATGGAATTGAAATCCTGATTTTGAAGGGCGGCGATTTCGTTTAAGGGATCATGCTGGGTCCAGACCGTGGAAGGACCGGGCAGCCTGAACATCATCAGGGACGTTAGGCCAAGAGCGAGAATCAGCACGAACGAGACTGGCTTACGATTCCCAGTTAAAAAAATAACGGAAAGAACACCTGCAAAAAGGATTGCCGCAAAACCGACGCCCCTGAATACGGAAAGCGTTGATACGCTTGAATAGCTTAAGCCGAAGGCGATCAGCAGGCCAAGGCCGGCGCCCATGGCAAGACATGCCGCGGCTTTGCCTTCCTGGACCGGAGAGGCGGCGGCTTTTCCTATGGATTGCAACCCGCATGCTAAATAACCGGCTGCGATTCCGGGAACAAAGACGGCAAGGCCTGATACAACAGTCTGCATGGCGTAATAATATGGCATGCCCTGGCTTTTGATGAGCCCCAAGGCGTCGGAGAGGATGGCAATTTTGTCCCCGGCGGCCCAGACCAACGCCAACCAGAATCCCATGATCCCCAGAGGCGCCGCAGCGCCGGCTGCGCCTTGGGAGTTGCGCAGGCGGAACAGGATGCATCCGCCTGCTGCGCCGAGCAAGAGGCAGCAAAGCGCGGTCAGGCCCGCCGGATAGGGAAGCGCAGACAAAGGCTGCATCATGCGAATCAGGCTCCATCCCACGATGGAAAGGCATGATCCCGCCGCCAGCAATAAAAGACCATGCCTGTCCAGCAGCCGGATTTCCTGGGGTGCGGGTTCAGATAAAGGGGACATTCTGGCCAGATTATTGGCTCCAATGGCGGTCATGACCAGAAAGACCGCCGGAATCCACAACCCAGGCCCTGTGAGAGCGAGATTCAACCCAAAGCCCAATGCCAACCCCACGGCCGCGCCTGCCAGCCACACGCCTGAAAGCAGGCTGCTTTGCGGCCTGCCTCTTTCCAGCAGGGCCGCGGAAGCGGGAAGCACGGCGCCGGTCATCATGGCGGAAGGGGCGGCGGCCAGGGCTATGGCCAAAGCGCCTGCCAGAGCAGCGCCGCCGGGAAAGGCCCACCCGATTTTTCCGATTACGGGATACAGGGCCTTGATGGGCATGGTCCACAAAAAGGCCAGGGCTGCAAAGGCGGATAAGGCCAAAGCAAGCCGGGCCATGAATAACATGGGCGTAGGACTTTTTTGCACAAGGCGGTCGCCCAACCAGGCCCCCCAGCCTAAGAAAAGCAGCAGCATAGGAGGCGTTAAAATTACGGACGCCGCAAAGTCGGATACATAAACGGAAAATTGAAAATACAGGACCATGCACACAAAGGCGCCGCAAGCCGTCATAAGGCCGGCCATGACGCAGGCTGCGGGCAGCCTCCACCATGGGGCGGTTTGCACGCCGAAATAAAACGAAGCTCCGTCGGTTTTATGCTGGTCGGCGGTCATGGGGTTTTGGGGCTCCAATGTTTGAATTTTTGCAAATCGGCGGCGGCTTTGTTTTGCAGCGGATCTTCCACAAACCCGTAACAGGCCAGCCGATTGTCCAGGAAATCCAAATCCCACGGTACGTAAGGCTCAAAGGATTTCAGCACAGGCACGGCTTTGGCCTGATCCATGGCGAGCGCGGCGTACAACATGGTTTTTCTGCGGGATTCATCCGAGGCCATGCCGGCGAAAGGCGTTTCCAAACCACCCAAAATCTGCTTGGCGTAAGTTTTTCCTTCCTTGGAGAGCTGGGCCGCGTGCTCCAGGGCGGAGAACAGCTCCAAAGGATGGGCGATCCGATCCGTTTGCAGCGCAGCCAGGATGTCGAGCAAATCCTTTTCCGGCTTATGCAGCTCGCCGGTTTTCCAATGATAGCGCGCCCGGCAAATTTGGGCGCCCACAGGCCACAAGCTGTCCAGGCGATTGGCCTGCTTCAGGGCCAGGGGCGCGCCGTATTCGGCCAAAGCCATGCCCGAGGAAAAAATGTCCGCCGGATAGGGGGAATCTCTAAAAAGCCTCTCCTGCCGGGAGTAGTAAAAATGAACGTCGCCGTCCAAAAGGGCGTCATAAGACTCCCGCTTTCGTTCGTTTAAGGGGGAAAGGCCGGGCAATTCGGGCGCCTGCTCACGGCAAAGGTAGAAGGCCAGCAACCGGTTGTGATGGACCTTTTCCCAATCCAGGGAGGCCCCGCTGAGACGCGGTTTGTCCGCCGCAATTGACGCCGCGGCCTCGAACAGATCGTTGATTTCCAGGCCGGAAGGCCTGCCCCAGGCTTGGGAGAAAGCGGCTTCCAGCGCAGGCAAATCGCGGGTGGAGATCCAGTTGCGGGAGAGGGCTTTTTCTCCCGCGGAAACGGCGAGTTTATCGGACGCAATGAACCGGGCCAGCAGGCCTTCCACGTCCGTGACGCTCCAGGCCTTGGCAAGGCGGGATCGGTAGGGCTCAACAGCGATCATACCGGCCAGTTTGTCCGCATCCAGGACGATCGGCTGCTGAGAGCAGACCAAAGCAAGATTGTGCGGGTCGATCATCCAGGTCTGGACTTCGTTAAACGCGGAAGACAACGCCCCGTACAGGATGCTTAAGGATCGGGCGTCCCAGGAATTTAGACGGATATGCTGGATAAACAGTGCGTTCGGGTTCATCCTTTGGGCGGCGGCCTGATAATAGGACGGGGTGTACAGCCTGGACACGCCGGAAACCGAGCAACGGGCCGGATTGCTTATGATGAGGTCGTATTTTTCAGTGCGCATATGCACCGCCGCCAAAGGCCCCTGGTTGATGAGACTGATTTTGGGATTGCTCAGGATTTCCTCGGGGTTGCCGCCTGTCTGGTTTGCAAGAGCGCGGACCGTGGCTGCATCGCAAGCCAAGTCAATGGACTTGACGGACGAAGGCAGGGACGCCCAGGCTGCAGCAGTTCCGTTGGAAAAACCCACGATCAGCACGCGCTGGGCTTGCGGGTGCAGCATCGGCCCTATAAGGCCCAACATACCCTGCGAAAATTCCTCCTGCCGCGCGTTAGTGCGGGGAGCGCCGTTCAGCATTATGCTTTGGCCGCTGCGGATATCCACGCCCACAAAGCCCTGGGGAGTTTCCATCTCCCAGATCCGTCCCCGCCGTAGGCCGTTGGACAGGTCCACCGATTCATTTTTGCTTAACCCCTGGAAATCCATGCCGCCCAAGCCTGGGGCGCCGTGCTTCCAGAGAGCGCCGGGGCCAGGGAAAAACAGAGCCGCGGCGACCAAGGCGGCGGCGACAAGGGCGAAAATCCGGCCGGGAGTTTTGCACGTCCGCCAAATCAAAATGACAAACAAAGCTGCGGCCAATAGAGCGGCGGTTCGGAGGCTGTGCACGGTTCCCAAATGGGGAAGGAAAATCACATAAAAGGAAAGATAGCCGCCCAAAAAGCCGCCCGCCGCCCAAGACGTGAGTCTTGGTTTAGGTTCCGGGCTTAGGGCAGGCAGTGCAGAAAGGCTGTATCCCAAGGCCATGCAGGGCAAAAATTCTATTATCAGGGAGAGAGCGGTCCAGGCGACCGCGTTTCCCGGCGGCCCCAGTCTTCCCAAGGGCCTGAGCAAAGCGGCCAATACCGCGAGGCCGTCTCCCGCCGCAAAAATCCCTCCGACGCAAAGGGCGAAAAGCAGCATGGCCCAGCCGGGGCCGATGGGGGAGGCGCCCTGTTCTGCGGCTTTCCAGGCGAAAAAAATCGCGCCCAGGGCCAGCCCAATGCAAGCTATGGAGACCGCTATCCATAAGGCCGGAAGATAGCCGCCCAGCGGCGGGCTTAAATATCGCAGGAACCAAAGACAGAAAATCGCCAGGATCCAACCCTGCAGAAAAGCCAATGCTTTTAACGATATACCTGAATTGGGCACGTCCGCATTATTGGAAGGCGCGTCAGCTTCCATGGGGGGCCGGAAGAAAAAAAGCCCGGCGCCGGAAGCTGCCAAGACCGCGCATCCGGCGATCAAGGAGGCTTTTACGCCAGCCAGGGAGTACAATAAAAAAGGAAGCACCCAGGCGGCCAGAGCCGCGCCCAAAAAGACGGCGGCCAGACTTTTTCCGCCAGTCTTCAGGCTTGGGCGCACCACGGCGTCGTACAGGCGCGCCCCCGGAATCAGGCAAAACAGGCATGCCGCCTGAATCCATAACCATTGTGGAGAGTGAGGGTCGAAAGCCTGCTGCAAGGCCTCGGTCAGGGCGCCGGCGCTCACCATGAGTCCGGCGCCCAACCAAAACAGGCTGATTGTGGAGAAAAAAAAGCGGAAGCTCACAAAGTTTCCCGATTCAGGAATCAGTTAACAAAGGGACGTCTCAAAACCGTGTTTTTCTTCCAGCGTTCGTCGTTCTTTTCAGGGTACTCGATGTTATAATGGAGGCCGCGGCTCTCCTGCCGGCGCATGGCGCACCGGATGACGAGCTTGGCCACCAGGGCCAGATTCCTCAACTCCACCAGATCCGAGGTAATCTTAAAATCCCAATAATATTCGTTAATCTCCTGGGCGATGTTTTCGGCCCGGTTCTGGGCGCGCTGCAAACGCTTGTTGGAGCGCACAATGCCCACGTAATTCCACATGAACCGGCGGATTTCGTCCCAGTTGGCCGTGACCATAATGGCCTCGTCGCTGTCCGTGGTCCCGACTTCGTCCCAGGGGAGGAGCTCGGGATAAGGCGTCAGGGCGCCGGATTCCAGCTCCGCAACGGCCCGTTTGGAGGCGCGATCCGCATAAACCAGGGCCTCCAAAAGGGAGTTGCTGGCGAGCCGGTTGGCGCCGTGCAAGCCCGTGCAGGCGGTTTCCCCCACCACATAAAGGCGGGCGATGTCGGTTCTGCCGTCCAGGTCGGTGGCCACGCCGCCGCACATATAATGGGCTGCAGGAACGACCGGGATGGGCTCTTTGGTCATGTCCACCCCAAAGGAGTAGCATTTTTCGTAAATATTGGGAAAACGCTCTTTTACAAAAGCTGCGTCCTTGTGGGAGATGTCCAGGTAAACCGAGTCGTCGCCGCTTTTCTTCAGCTCCGTGTCAATGGCGCGGGCCACCACGTCGCGGCAGGCCAGGTCTTTTTGGGGATCGTATTTTTCCATAAAGGCGTTACCCTTGGAATCCAAAAGGACCGCGCCCTCGCCGCGCACCGCCTCGGAAATGAGGAAGTTCTTGGCGTCCGGGTGATACATGCACGTGGGATGGAACTGGACGAATTCCAGGTTGGCCACCCTTGCTCCGGCCCGGTAAGCCATGGCGATGCCGTCGCCGGTGGCGATGTCCGGGTTGGAGGTGTACAAATACACCTTGCCCGCGCCGCCGGTGGCCAACAGGGTGATCTTGCCGGAAAATGTGTGGACCTCGTTGGCTTTGGAGTCCAGGACGTAGGCGCCGCAGCAGGCTTCCTCGTGAGAGGTAACCACAATGCCGCGCTTCATACGCATGGAGTAGGTGACCAGGTCGATGGCGATATGGTCTTCAAAAACCGTGATGCGGTCGTGCTCGCGGACGTTTTGCACCAGGACCCGTTCGATTTCCCGACCGGTCATGTCCTGGGCGTGGACGATGCGCTGACGGGAATGGCCGCCCTCGCGGCCCAGGCTCAACTCGGGTTCTCCTTCGCCTTCCTTTTCCTGCTTGAGGTTGAACTGAACTCCCATGTCGATGAGTTCGCGAATGCGGTCCGGGCCGCCCTTGACCACCATTTCCACCACTTCCTCGTCGCACAGGCCGTCGCCGGCGGCGTGGGTGTCCTGGATATGAAGGTCGAAACTGTCCAACTTGCTGAAAACGGAGGCCACGCCTCCCTGGGCCGCTTCGGTGCTTGTGTCCGTGATGCCCTTTTTTGTGATGACGGCCACGCTCCCGTGTTGGGCGGCTTTGAGGGCGAAAGTCAAGCCTCCCACCCCGCTGCCGATGACCAGAAAATCAAAATTGTATTCCATGCACTAGGCTCCTTGTAATTAAAATGCGCCCTTTCCTGGGGCTTAACGCAAAAGGGAACCGGACTTGCGCTTTCTGTTTACGCCGCCCAGGATGATTCCCGTCAATAGAACGGCGGCGCCGGAAAGAAACCACCTCCAGCGGGTATCCCTTCTGAGTTCCTTTAACTCCGCTTCAGCGCTTTCCGCAATATTCTTTTGCCGCTCGGTTTCGCGGCGTGCAGCTTCCAACTGCTGTTTAACCGTGAAAAAATCTGCGGAATCCGCCTTGAGGGAGTTGTATTCTTTTTGAAGATTCGACGCGGTCTGGCTGTTTTGGGTATTCTCCTGGTTCAGGAGGGTGTTTTCCTCGGACAGCCGGCTGTTTTCCGTGGTGAGCTCCGCCATGGCCTCCCGAAGCCTGGCCAGCTCCTTTTGCGTCCTTTCCAGGGTGCGGCCGCAAGGCTCCTGGGCGGTGAGCATCCGGGACAGCACCCAGCCTTCCTTGCCGTCGCCCAGCCGAATCTTGGCCCAGCCGTCGGATTGCTCCAGAAGCTCCACGGTCTGGCCCGTGTCCAGCATGGCGATGATCCGGTAGTCTACGCCCTTTCCGCTGCGCATGTTTATTTTTGTAATATCGCCTATGTATATTGTGTCCGCAAAGGATAGAGAAGTTCCGGACAGGATTAACAGGATTACAGCCAAAATATAACGTCTCATCAAATTCACTCCAAAGCATTGGCGATTAAAAGATACCAATCAGGCTCAGCAGGCCCGCAACGGGGATTTTCCGCCTTATAAGTCAATGAGGATATGGGTAACTAGCGAATCTGTCAATATAAACGTTGAAATCCCGCCCGGCTGTGTTATATTATTAAAGCATAGCCTCCATGGGAACGTGGATGGATTTTTTAGAACAACCTTTGCAAAGCAATTTGTCAGCCATGATTATTTTTGACCTGCAATGCATTAATGGACACGTTTTCGAGGGATGGTTCGACGACCTGGAATCCCTGGAAGACCAGTTGTCCAGAAAACTCGTGAGCTGCCCGGTTTGCGATTCCACGGAAGCAGTGCGCGTGCCTTCGACCTTTGGAATCAAGACTTCCTCCAGCCAGTACAGGGAACAGGCTCCGCCGCCGCAGTTGAACGAGGAGCAGATCATCAAGCAATTGACTGAATATGTAGATAAAAACTTTGATAATGTGGGAAGCAAGTTTACGGATGAGGCCCTGAAAATCCACTACGGAGCCTCCGAACCCCGCAACATCCGCGGCACCAGCACCAAGGCCCAGGAAGAGCTCCTGGCCAAGGAAGGGGTGAACTTCGTCAAGTTCCCCATGCCCGCCGCCCCCAAAAACGATACGGACGCTTAAATTCAATCTGCTTATAAGCTGATTTATTGCATCCAGCCCACGTTGGAGCTATGCCCGCTTTTTTTGCTCCTTTTTTACCTTGTTACGCAGCCTAAAGCTCGATATCCCGGATATTGAAAGCCGCCGATAGCCCTGGCGCCCAGCGCCATCCAATCGAACAAAAACCAAAGATTAACGCATTGGCAATGGACAAAGCTACATTAAAGCTATAAATCAGCTTCGACATCTTTTTCCATGTTGGAGCAATTTATGGATCTTTTGGAAGTAACAAGGCTTTATGAAGCGCATTGCCGCCTTGAGCGCAACCTTTCCCAACATTCTTTAAGGGCATATTCATGCGATCTTAAAAAATTTACATCTTATTTGCTGCAAAACGGGATAGTCATAATCCCTGACCAAAGAATCAATAGCCACTTAATAATCAAATATCTGGGCTACCTACAGTCTGAAAAAAATCTGAAGCGCAGCTCCATCAAACGAAACATCGCCTGCCTTAAACTATTTTTCAAATGGATGAAACGGTCCAATATCATTGAAGAAACTCCGTTTAATGACCTGGATATAAAAATCAAGCTCCCTAAACGCCTGCCCCGAAGCCTTAACGCCCAGGAGATGAGCCTTCTCTTGAACGGGTCGGCCGATACGGTAAACCTGTGCGCAAACGAGGCCTATTCCTTTCCGCCTTTGCAGGACGCGGTCTCCCTAAAAAGCATCAACAGGCTGACGGCCCTGTTGGCCCTGGAGTTGTTGTTCGCCACCGGAGTCAGGGTGTCGGAGCTGGCGGCTATACGGATTAAGGACATCCGCCTGGGCGACAACACCATCTATATTTACGGCAAAGGGGATCAGGAACGGCGGGTCTTTATCTCGGACGAGAATGTCATGAGCCTGCTTCTGCATTACATGGACGCAAGAAACTACCTGGAGGTGCAGCACGACTATCTGCTGTTCAATTCTCGAAGACGCCCGGCTTCGGCGCAGTTCATCCGCAAGCTGGTTGTAAAGTCCGGCAAAACAGGCGGGCTGAGCCGCCGGGTTACGCCCCATATGCTGCGCCACTCCTGCGCCACCCATTTGCTGGAAGCCGGAATCGACATTCGGTACGTTCAGAGGCTTCTCGGCCACCAAAACATTTCAACCACCCAGATTTACACCAAAGTCAGCGACACCCGCCTAAAGGAATTCATCTCCCAAGCAAATATCAGAAATAAGGTTTGGAGTAAAAAAAGCGATAACTAGGAATTATCGATGTTTTCTTACTATAAGGAAGCTCTTAAAAGGTTTATTGATCTAAGTACAAATGACCCTGCATCGGTATTGGCTAAGGAGAATGCCTTGCAAGGGCTGGCTACATTATTAAAATGCTACAAAAACAACGGCTTATCCTACAATAACCTATATATAGTCGCTCTTCCTGACTTTACCTACACACGCAATAAATTGCGCTGGAACGCGGGATTTTCCTATGGATGCATTCTTTTTCTAGATCAAACGACAGATCCTATTATCCCGTTAGAAGCAAGGCCTAACGCATGTGGGATAATATTTTCAAAAATTTCAGATTGGGAAGAAAATGAAGTAAAATTTTGCGATAAAATATTGGATGTTTTTAGTTCTTACGATGAAATTGATAAAGGCGATTTCCAAAAACGAAATCACTTTTTTGCTGTATACGCAACAGAAGATAAAAAAAATTTCTATGCATTACTCCATGGTTCCTTTTCAAAGGTAAAACGCGATACAGATCAGAGACCGGGCCTGTACGTGGACAGAAGCATGTACTGGCAAAATAATTCTCATAAAATTAGTCTTGGATCTGAAAACTATCATTATCTTATTGGCGATAAAGCTACACAGTATTATAATTTATATACTGAACATGAACAATTTTCGATCCTATATAGAGAAAAGCTATTTAATGACCTGTTTGGAGAACATCAAGTGCTCTCTAACTCAACTCATGAAGGGTTTCACGATATATCCACTCTATTATTAGGGGCCTATGCTTCTGAAAAAATGTTCGAAACACCACTAATGCTTTCTCCTGATTCATTGTTGCCTTTAATTTCGATAAGCAAAACGATTGAAGAACTGACCTCGGGAAAGGTGAAGAAATGCCTATACTGCACACCTCATGGTGGTGGATACCAACTTGAGGGCGTTTCTGATGCAGCAATTGCATACAGAGATGAAGGCAAGTATCATTCGCCCTATTTTTCATTGAATTTTAAAGGGCTTAGCTACAACCTATACGCAAAAAACATTGCAGACCTGCCTTTCAAGTACAGAAAAAATACCGCATCTGTATGGTGCTCGGACTTTGGTGCAGGAAGAATCCAAAAAAATCTTGTACCGATTTTTTCGACTAAAATATGATTAAACCTGGAAAACTGTGGAGAGGGAGTCTCGTAAGATAGGAGTTATTGGTTCAACTCCAGCAAGGAAGTTATCTATTTGCTCGCGTAGCGTCATGGGGAGTTTGAGTAGAAGTTCGCTAACAAGATCACGCATCTCTTGGGACTCTAAGCCTCTTAAAAGGACAGCCTCTTTTTTCAAACAATTAAAGGAAAAACTCGATGAAATAGATTGTAATTCCAAAAGAATTTGTCTATATCTTATCGTTAATCCCATCTCTTTAGATAATGGAATCAAAGAATGAAGAATTTTTTTTGCAACATCCATTTCGCCCATTTTGTTTAAAATTCCGGCTAACACGATTCCCGAGGAAACTACCTCTTTTTTTAAAGCCATATCTACAGCAATTTTATAGGCCATATCTGCGTTCTTGAATGCTTGTTCTAAATTATGCTTTGCCTCGATTTTAGCCTTTAATTTGTATGAAAAAATCAACCCTCTGGTATGGTTCAAAGACTCCTTAATTTTTATACTTTCCTCATTATACTCATTTGCCATTGAGTAATTACTCATCTTAAAATAACATTTGGCAATTCTATATAAAATAAAAGCTCTTCTTTTTTTTGTTAGTATACCCTTCATGCCCGCAAGAAAAAGGAATGTGTCTAACGCCGACTGATTAAAGCCGATAGTTTCCTCTATCATCGCTATTCGATGAGTTGCTTTGACCAATAGCGCCTTGCTCATTGAAAATGATAAATGGTAAGCAGCAAGTTGGATAATTAGCGCCTTCTTCAAGTCTCCACAAATGTAACTCGTCCTCCTGTCAACGGTCGTTTAAAAATGGGCCATTTTCGGTCGTGAGAATTGGGCCACCTTTACTCCTTCTCCGACCTTGGGGCCACCTCCTTTCCGATCCTCCCTTTCAGCCTGAAGCTGTTCCCTTTGATGTTGATCACCGCGCTGTGATGCAGCAGGCGATCCAAAATCGCCGTGACAATGACCGGATCATGAAAAAGCTCCGTCCAATCAGAAAAAGCCTTGTTGGATGTGACGACCGTGCTCGCCTTTTCGTACCGGTTGGCCACAAACCGAAAAAACAGATTGCATTCCTCCCTGTCAATGGGCGTGTATCCCACCTCATCCACAATCACCAACGCGGATTTGTAATAACTCCGACCCTTTCCAGGACGCCCCGCCTCATGATCCTTCCTCAGCTTACCGATCAGATCCTCCATGGTGGTGAAGTAAATGCTCAACCCCGACTGGCACGCCTTGATGGCCAAAGCCACAGCCAGGTGCGTCTTGCCCACGCCCGGAGGCCCCAGAAAGATCACGTTGCCGTTCTGCCTCACAAAGGTCAGATCAAACAGGGACATGACTTTTTGTCGGTCCAGTTGGGGCTGGAAGGTAAAATCAAACTCCTCGATCCCCTTGATGAACGGCAGCCCCGAGATTTTCAGGGCGGTCTCCACCCTCCGTTGCTCCTTTTGGGCCACCTCTTCCTCCAAAAGATCGTCCAAAAAAGAAAGATAGCTTTTGCTCTGGGCCTGGGCGGTTTCGGTCGCCCCATCCAGGATTTCCCGGATGCGGGGAAGGCGCAGCCGGGCCAGATTGGATTCGATCCGGTCCAAAACCAGGGAATCGCTCATGGCTGCGCCTCCCTGGCCGCCTGGTCATAAACCGACGCCGGGCGAACCTGGACGTCCAGGTCGTATTTGGCCTTGCAGGGGCTGATGGTATGCTTGGCCCTGCCTTTTCCTGTCCTGGCATGGCCATATTTGCGCCGGTTCATCTCCCGATCCTTTTTAAGGGCCTCATAAAACCGGGGATTCTGCACCAGATTGCCCTTGTCTCCGGGGATCTCGTATTGCACCACCTGACGGTCGTCGGCAAAGACCCTCATGCCCTGGTCCTTGACCCGCAAAAGCACCTGTTTGCCCACCAAAGTGTGGGGAAGCACATAGCTGTTGCGTTCAAAACGGACCGTGCAATCCTTGGTGACTTTCCGGTAAATCCGGTAGGATGTGTCAAATTCCCGGCGCGGCAAAGGCGCCAGAAAAGGGCGCTCCCGCTCAAAGCGTTGGGACACCACTTCATGGGTGGTGCCGTGAACCCGCTGGTCCTTCAGGGCCAGCCAGGCCAAAAGATCCCGGTTGGCGGACTCCCGGCACACGAATCCATAACCCCGCCAAAAGCCTTCCCGGATAAAGGAATAGGGGCGCTCCACCTTGCCCTTGACCCAGGCGGCGTAGGCGGGCGCCACCCTGGGCGTGAACCCGTAATGCAGGGCAAAGCCCATGAGGCTGTCATTGAACCGGTCTTTGCCCAGGATTTTTCCGATATAGACGTTCTTCATGCGGTCGTACAGGATCTCCCGGGGAAGCCCGCCAAAATGGCGGAAGGCCCGGATATGGCAATCCAGGAAGGTGGGCAGGTCGCAGCGTTCCACGATCTCGGCGTACATGCGCCGGGAATATCCCAGGATCATGGCGAACACGAAGAATTTGTCGATGCCGCCGTCCGGCCGTTCCACCTGGAACTCACCGAAGTCCACCTGGGCCTGGTATCCGGGTTCGGTTTCAAAGCGCATGAAGGCCACCTTGTGGTGTTCCGCCTTCATCACCCCAACTTTGCGTTTAACGATTTCGTAACTTCCGGCAAATCCCATGGCGGCAAGGCGGTCGTAAATCCAGGTGGCCTTGTACTTTGGATCTTCTTCCAGGAAGGCTTTGATATGGCCGTGGAATGGATCCACCTTGCTGGATCGCTCCCGCTTTTTGGGCGGTTCAAAGGCCAGTTGGGGGTTGTCGATGTATTTTTTCACGGTGGTGCGGCTGATTCCCAGCTTTTCGGCGATGGCGTGCTGGGAAAGCCCTTGCCGATGCATGGCGTTAATGTCCAAAACGGTCTCCTTTTTTTCAATTGAACCCACTCCGTTGTTTTGAGGGTAAAAGGACAAATATACCCTTTTCACAAGGCATGGGAAATGGAGGATCTGCCCTCACGGCTATCCTCCAACTCCCTGCCAGGTGGCCCAATTCTACACGACCATTTTTGGCTCAATTTAATACGACCATTAACACCTCCCCAGTAAGAAAAGAAATTGTATCCCCTCTTCACTACTAATAGGAACTTGTTTTTCTATCACCTTCATTGATTCTTCAACCACGGATTCAAATTGATTATTAAAGTAAAGGATCCGAGTCTTTGTATATTGCCATTTACAATAATCATTATTTTTAGTATCTATACTTGAGTCGACGATCTCTACCAACTGCCGAGCTTGCTTAAGTTCGCCAACTCTTTCCAACAAAGATATCTTCTTTATTGATAAATTAATAAAATCACAATCTTCAACAAGTAAGTTGTTTATTACGACAATTAGTTCTAAGTCCAACCCTCCATCCATCAGCCTCTCGAAATAATCATCTAAAACAAATAAGGCATTATTGTACTCAAAAGAATTTATATATGCATTGATGATATCAATAGCTATTGCAATGTTGCACTTCGTCTCATTTTGAAGGATTCTTAACGATGTCTCTCCTATAGATTCCCCTTGAAAGGTATTTTTAGCAAATAATTTAATGCTATCATGAAGAAAGCATTTTGAGCCGGCAATATTTACTATCATTTTTTCGCATAAACTTTCTAGAGGTGATAAAGATTTTTGTTTTTTAAAGGACTTTACACTGACAGGTAGCCGACAAAGAGCTAATGCTTTCACAACACCTATCTCGTCTGCTTTTAGATGACTCAAATACTTTTGGAAAACCAATTCGGGCACAGGTAGAGCGTCTATATTTTCAGTACCTTCAGATAGTCTATCTGCGAACGCTGCATATAATGGAAGTCCGCCGTAGTATTTGCCCAATATAGATAATGAGGAAGGAGTGGGGTATGTTCCAGTTTGTTGGTAAATCAACTCTTTTAAATGCTTTGTAGATAAGCCGTTAATATGAATATATCTTATTTTGTTGCGAAGTAAAAGACTGTATGAAAAGATGTTGTACCAACCAATCAAATAAAATTGGCATGTACATTTGTTGATCAAACGCATTAACAAGGTTATAAGCACATCATTTTCATGTCTACACTTATGAACATCATCAATAAAAATTATGGGATGATATCGGGCTGTCAGTTCTATTAATAAATGGATAAGAGTGTTTGTTAAACCAAAGCCATAACTGTTAAAGTAATTATGTAGTTCTCCATCATCACAATTAATTTTAAAGAAATCACCCAGAGAACTCAGAAAGGCCTTGCTCTGATTGTCGGAATCGTGTTCTCCAATTATTGAATGCCAGTATACAGCTCGGCCTGACTTAAAAAAGTGTTGGGCAACATTTTTTGCTATTTGAGATTTACCCACCCCGGAGATGCCATGTATATAATAGGAAGAGCATTTGACATCTTTAAGGAGTTTGATTTCATCCTCCCTGTCGACAAGGGAATGATCTGAGAGGGATATTGTTGACTCATACTCTAAAGCCGTTTTTTCAATAGAATATAGTCTTTGCTTTATTGATTTTTCAAAATGACTTAACAATCGAGGCAATATCTGCTCGCGAATTGAAGATCTTTCATGAAAAATTAAGCTTTGATAGGATCTGATGTTAGCTTGATCCTCATAGTCAATATTGATATTGTAGTTATCTGTAAACTTGTGAAGATAATCTTTAGTATCTGGAGTTAAGTACGGAGTAACCCAGAAGTATAATAAGTCCGGTCTATGAACTTTAGCCCAATTCACCGAATTAGAAATCGCCGCAATATTTACTGGTTTAGAATAAAACTTGCATTCAACAGTAACAGAAAATATTTCATTATTATAACGATATAGTAAAGAGATGTCCCTGCCCCTGTCACGCCCCCCCTGCTTCCAATCTATTTTCAATGGGTTTGTACAGGATAGGATATTAAAAACTAATTCTTCAAACTGATCAGGACCGTTTAATTGCATTACCATGATGCAGGACTGTTTCTGTTCATTAAATTGTCGATATCGATAATTCATAGTTATCAGTTTTTGGGGAAAAGATACGCTTTAATTCACATAAAATTTCATAGCAGTCAACCCCATTTTGGGCATTTGGGCGATATTTTAGAATGCATATGAAGCAGGGAGTTGGAGCGCACGGGGTGATATTTAATTTCAATGGTCTGCCCCAAAAGGCTGTAGGATAGTATTATGGCTGTCAGCGGTTGGAGATTGCGGCGGCGTCCACTCTGTATGACTGATTACAGGTGAAAGCGCCGAAATACGTTTGACTCCAACGAGCTTTCCATTGAAACGTTGAATAAACTACTGTGTAAGTGCTAAGCTGATTTTCGGTTGCAAAGCATAGGAAACAGACCACCGAACTTTGACACCAATCTTGCCTTAAACAAGAAATCCAGATTGAAATCATTGAAGATAATATCTGTTTCGGGAAGGTTAATGTAGTACGTAAACTATTGTATTTATACTTGACTTAATGAATAATATATTATAGTGTTTACGCACTATGTATATCCGAATCGTCAAAAGTAAACAGCGGGGCAAGGTCTATCAGTCGGTCCAGATCGCGGAAAGCGTCAGGGAACCCGGCGTCAAAAATCCACGCACCAAAATTATCGCCCATTTGGGCCAGGTGGACAAGCTCAAGGAAAAGGACGTGGATAATATCATCAACGGGCTGTGCAAAGCCATTGGCAGGCCCGCCCGG
>NZ_AUCT01000039.1 GCF_000429905.1 Desulfatibacillum aliphaticivorans DSM 15576
GGAAGGGGCAAAAACGAGACTTTGCCATGATCCTGCATCAGCCGCTTCTTCCAGTAATAAAACTGATGGAGCTTGAGACCGTGTTTTTGGCAATAGGCTTTTTGCGTAAGGCCGCTCTGGCGGCATCGGGCGAGGTGATGCTCCCAGAACCGACGTTTGGCTTTGGGATCGGACAGGTCTTGGCTTGGTGCGAAAAAACGATCTTCTCGGCTCTTCGTCGGATAAATTGCTTCTTGTGACATGGAATCTCCTTTCAAAAGATGGAAATTCTTATGCCACATCCCAACCACCCCGTGAAGATGCGGTTGTTTAGACGGTTACCATCTTTGTAAATAGTGAAATAGGTAAAGGGACAACATTTGAATTATATTTCCCGCTTGTTAAACAATTTGCTCATACCGAAATCAAGAGGGAGGATAAATCCTATTATTCAGGCAACGAACGCATATTAATCGTTGACGACGAGCCTTCTATCGCGAACCTCGCGGAACGTATTCTTGAAAGGCTGGGGTATCAAACGATTTTGAAGTTGAACGGTATCGAGGCGATAGAAGCCTTTAAATCCAATCCTGATTCATTTGACTTGGTTATATCAGACGTCGCAATGCCCAAAATGACAGGGGATGAATTGGCAAGGGAATTGATTTCCATCCGTCCTGACATTCCCATTATTTTGTGTACTGGCTTCAGCGAAAGGATTGATGCAGATAAGGCAGCTGCATTAGGAGTAAAAGGTTTATTGATGAAACCCATTATCAGTTTAGAGATGGCTGAGATGGTACGAAACGTATTGGATGACACTAAAAATTCCTGATGGATTTCAAGCCGTAAACAAGTGAGTTTTTTGTCCGATAGCGCTCTCCCGCCGCCTCGGATTTTCGTGAATATCTTTTTAAAAACTGTTTTCAAATTTAGTTCACGGTGCTGCAAAATAAAAAAGGCCGCCGGAAGGGGGGGATCCGGCGGCCTTTTGGGTAGATGGCGGGCGAAGCAACGCCCGGGAGGCGGATAGTGGAACTACCGGCTCCCAAAGCAGCATCAAACACCCAAAACGCTACGGCGATGCCGCTTAAAAATGTAACAGGGCCGGAAAACCGGCCCTGTTTATACTGCTTATGCAATTTGGCTGCTGGCAGCCAAAGGCGGAATTAGTCGCACAGCTCGAACAGAGCTGCCGCGCCCATGCCGCCGCCGATGCACATGGACTCCACGCCGTATTTCACGCCGTGTTTGTTCATGTTGTACAGCAGGGTGGCGGCCAGCTTGGCGCCGGTGCATCCCAGGGGATGGCCCAGTGCGATGGCGCCGCCGTTGATGTTGATCTTTTCCATGTACTGGGGCTTGTTCAGGCCGATTTCACGGATGGAATACAGGGCCTGGGAAGCGAAAGCCTCGTTGATTTCCCAGAGTCCGATGTCGTCGATGGTCAGGCCCACTTTGTCCAGCAGCTTGGGAATGGCGTAGCGGGGGCCCACGCCCATTTCGTCGGGACGGCAGCCCACGGTGGTGTAGCACACCAGCTTGGCCAGGGGCTTCACGCCCAGTTCCTTGACCTTGTTTTCGGACATGATCACGCAAGCGGCTGCGCCGTCCGTGGTCTGGGAGGAGTTGCCCGCGGTGACGGAGCCGGCGGCTGCGAACACGGGGCGGAGTTTGGCAAGACCTTCCAGGGTCGTGCTTTCGCGGACGCCGTCGTCAAAATCCTGGAGAAAGGTTTCCTGCTTGGAAAGTCCGTCTTCGCCGATTACGTACTTGACGGCGGGAGTGGGGATGATTTCGCCGTATAGGCCTTCCTTCTGAGCCTTAACGGCTTTCATCTGGGAATTAAAAGCGAACTCATCCTGGGCTTCGCGGGAAATGCCGTAGCGGTTGGCCACGTTTTCCGCAGTGGTGCCCATGGAGCAGTACAGGTCGGCGCCGCCGGCCTGGGTGTGGTTCGGGTACGGACGGGGCATGTTGCCGCCCATGGGCACGAAGGTCATGGATTCCACGCCGCCGGCCATGGTGATGTCGGACCATCCCACCATAACGCGGGAGCTGGCCAGTGCAATGGCTTCCAGTCCGGAGGAGCAGAAGCGGTTGACCGTAGCGCCGGAGACCTCAATGGGGAAGCCGGCGATCTGGTTGGCCACGCGGCCTATATTCAATCCCTGCTCGGCTTCGGGGAAGGAGCAGCCCATCATAACGTCGTCTACGTCGCCTTTTTCCATGCCAGGAACCTTATCCACGGCGGCGTTCAGAATGTGGGACAGCAGGGCCTCGGGGCGGGTGTCCTTGAAGGCGCCCTTGTTCCTGCGGCATCCCGGGGTTCTCACTGCGCTGACTATGTATGCATCTCTCATATATCTATCCCTCCTGATGTTGGGAAAAATTGTTCTTTAATTGCGAAGAGGTTTGCCAGTGGCCAGCATGTGTTCGACGCGGGCGATGGTCTTTTCTTCCTTGAACAGGGACACGAAAGCATCGCGCTCCAGCTTCAGGATGTAGTCTTCGTCAACCGTGCTGTTGTCGCGGACGTCGCCGCCGCCGATGATGTAAGCGACTTTCTTGGCGATGAGAGCGTCATGCTCGCTGATGTATCCGGCGGCCAGCATGTCGAAAAGCTGCTGGTCCGCAAGACCCTGAGCGGACTTGCCGAGCACGGGGATGGGTTTCTTTTGGGGCGGTGCATAACCGGCGTCCACCATGCGCAGAACCTCTTTCTTGGCTTCGCCGATGAGGTAGTCGCGGTTCATGACGATCCGGTCCTTGGGTCCCAGGAAGCCCATGGTGCGGGCCTGAGCAGCGGAGTTGGAGAACTTGGCCATGGCGATGTTTTGGAAGACGTGCATGAAGTATGGGAGCAAGTCGTTCACCTTGACGCATGGAGGCGTGGAAAGGGCGAACTTCTTCCAGGTGTTCATGCATCCGCCGCCGCCGGGGATGAGGCCGACGCCCACTTCCACCAGACCCATGAACAACTCGGAATGAGCTACGATTTTGTCGGCTGCCAGGCAGGTTTCGCAACCGCCGCCCAAGGTCATGCCAAAGGGCGCCGCCACAACGGGGAAGGAAGAGTACAGAGCATTCATCATGCCGCCCTGAGCGCGAGCCAGGAAAGCGTCGATGTCAGCGTATTTGCCGGCTTTGGCAAGACCCAGCATGTAAGCCAGGTCGCCGCCCGCGGAGAAAGCTCCGGGGAAGCCGGGGGACTGGTTGCCTATGACCACGCCGATGCCGTTGTCATCCACGTAAGCCAGGGCTTCGCCCATGCCGTCAACCAGTTCGGCGTTGATGGCGTTCATCTTGGTGTGGAATTCCACGCAGAACACGCCGTCTTCCAGGTCCACCAGGGACACGGAGTTGTTGCCCATGACCTTTTTGCCGGCGCCCTTCAGGCCCTTCAGGGAAATGATCGTGGGGCTCAGCTCGATGGCTTTGTATTCGCCGGTTGCGAAATCAAAGTAGTAGTCGATGCCGTTTTCAAACTTGTAGAAGGACTCTACGCCGGCGGCCAGCATTTTCTTCACGTTCTCAGGAACGGTCATGCCTTCGGCTTCCATCTTGGCAACGGACTCTTTGACTCCCAGGGCGTCCCATGTTTCGAAGGGGCCGAAAGTAAAGTTGTAGCCCCACTTCATGGAGTTGTCGATTTCCACGATGGTGTCGGAAATTTCAGGAATACGGTTGGCGGCGTAGATCAGACCATTGGAAAGGACCTTCCATACAAACTTTCCGCCCTTGTCGTCGGCGTAAGCCACGGCCTTGATTTTTTCGGCCAGGCCCTTGGCGCTCTTGGCGGCGTCCAGGCAGGGGAAGGTCGGTCTTTCAAACTCTTCGTATTCCATGGTCTGGGGGTTCAGAACCTTGGGGATCAGTTTCCACTCAGGAGTCATGTCCTTTTTGTAGAAGCCGCCCTTGGTCTTGTTGCCCAGCATTTTCTTTTCGATCATCTGGCTGACGAACTCGGGCACCTTGAAGGTTTCGCGAGCTTCGTCGTCCACCACCAGTTCATAGGTGTTGCTGGCGACGTGTCCCAGGGTGTCCAGGCCCACCAGGTCGGCGGTCTTGAACATGGCGGTCTTGGGACGGCCCAGAACGGGGCCGAACAGAGCGTCCACTTCAGGAATGCTCATGCCGTCTTCCACCATGAGCTGCATCGCCTGCACCATGCCCTGCACGCCAATGCGGTTGCCGATGAAGTTGGGGGTGTCCTTGGCCCACACAATGCCCTTGCCCAGGATGCGTTCGCCAAAGTCCTTCATGAAGTCCAGGACTTCCGGTTTGGTCTCAGCGCCGGGGATGAGCTCGAGGAGCTTCATGTAACGGACGGGGTTGAAAAAGTGGGTGCCCATGAAATTTTGGCGGAACTCGGAGCTCAGCTCCTTGCTCATGGCTTCAAGCGGAATGCCGGAGGTGTTGGTGCTGACGATAGCATCGGCCTTACGGACCTTTTCCACCTTGGCAAGAACTTCTTGCTTGATCTTGAGGTTTTCAACGACCACTTCCACAATCCAGTCGCACTCGGCCAATTTGTCCCAGTCGTCTTCAAAGTTGCCAACTTGCACCAACGCCTTTTCATCCTTGGCGTTCATGAACAGGGACGGTTTGGATTTGACAATGCCGTCAAATCCCGCTTGCACGATGCGGTTCCTGGCCTTGGGATCGTTCTTTTCCTCATCCGTGAGGTCAAAGGGCACGATATCCAGAAGCAGAGTCTTGATTCCGGCGCTGGCCAGCAGGGCGGCAATGCCTCCACCCATGACTCCAGAGCCCAGAACGGCTGCCTTACGAATCCGTCTCACCATAAAATCCTCCTTTAGTATAACCTTTTTATTGTCGCGGCTTAAAAGCCGGAGTCCGAATTTGCGGTTACCTACCTTAACCATTCGTTTATATTCATTTTTCCTTGTCATGCCGGAGAAAAATGAGGACAAATTCAGCTTTTACAAGGATGATGGACCCATGTCAAGTGAAAAGCTTGGAATAAGCCCTTCCGGGTCTAAAAAATTGCATTATTAACATTTAAAATGAATCATTTACGAAAATATTCCGGTCGGTTTTTACAGCCGTGAAACTGCCTCTGAGCGGCCTTGCAACAGCGTATCAAAATATGAAGCCTTCCTCAGTTACGCAAGCGTTGCACATTTTAAATGCTTCTGATATGCCTGAAATAATATTGAAAAGGCATACTAAAACAACTACAAAGGAATAGCTCCCATAGGATTGGCGTGAAACAGGAATTAGTTAAAATAATGCAACTTGCGGGCGACTTTTTCAGCGCCGGGATCGCGGTTAAGGATCGTGACCTGGAATTTTTGGAGGCCGTGGCCGGCTGCGTAAACAGGGGGGAACTGGCCGCCCTTTTGGCTGATCCGGATTGGGAGGAAGCGGAAACTGCCCGGCAACTGTTGCTTTTTCCCGACCTGGAGTCAAGGGCTCGCCTGGAGTCGGTGCTGCAAGGAAAATGCCTTTCCCAAGAGGCGCAGAATGAAATCGTCGCTTTTTTAAAAGGCAGAGTCCAAAAAACAGAGCTTATTTTACCCGGCGCTTCAAAAAATATTGTAATCGGGGTCGGTGCGGCTGATTTGACGGCTTATGTCAAAAGACTGCATTTGACCGTAGAAGCCCCGGAGCCTCTTGCACGGGCGTTGGCTTTTTGCAGCAACAAGGAATGCGTAAATAGATCCCTGGCCCTGCTTCGTTCCTCGGGAATCGCCTGGACCGGGGACCTGCTTGCTTTGGCCCGAAAGTTTTTTGAAAAGAATGCGGAGAAAGAGGATTTTCAGGCCCTACTGCAAAAGATTCTCGTTTTGTTCAAGGAAATTCCAGCGGACAGGGACCCGGAGGAGTATCTTGCCGAAAAAAGGACCTGGTGCCTGTTCCACTTGGACAAGGCCCGGACCCAGGAAAGGGAACTGGCGGGCCAGAACATGGAAACCCGCCTGCTTACAGGCGTGCGCACCGCCTATGCGGACGCCCATCGCCTCCATGAGCAGATCGCCCTCATCGACCGCATCCTGTATTCCATGCCCCCGCTGCCCTGACTTTAGGCGATGCGCCGCGTTTCGTCTTGATTAATCGCAAGCCCGGTGTTGTAATGAGGCCGTTTACGAAGCCCATCTTTTTTTACCTGTGTTTTTATAAGGAGAACGAGCCATGATGAAAGATCTGCCTTTGTGGGATGGAACCCCATACCCCGACTTTGTCCGCACGCTGCCTGAAATCGACATCCCCGTGGAAGGCGTACGCGGCTGGCTGCTCCAGGGCGCCAATCAGCAAGTGGTGTTTTTCGACCTGCCCGAGGGCCTGGCCATTCCCGAGCACTCCCATGGAGAGCAATGGGGCATGGTCATCGCCGGGAAAATCGACCTGACCATAGGCGGCGAGACCAAAACCTACGGCCCCGGGGATTATTATCACATCCCGGCCGGAACGCCTCATGCAGCCTTATTCCTGGAGCGCTCCGCAGCCATGGATTATTTTGCGGACGTGGACCGCTACGTTCCCAAGAAATAAAAAAAGGCTATTTGTATTTGACAGGAGATTCAAAGGGCAGGGTGATGATGAAGGATGCGCCCTGCCCGGGATTGGACTCCACCCACATGGCGCCTTTATGGTTTTCGGTGATGATGAAAAAGGAAACCGACAGCCCCAGGCCCGTGCCCTGGCCCACGGCTTTGGTGGTGTAAAAAGGCTCGAAAATTCGCCTGCGGACGTCTTCCTGCATGCCCGGACCGTTGTCGCTCACCTCCACCCGAACGTTTTTGGCGTCATAGGCGCCCACTCTTAGGGTGATGGTGGGCAGGGACTGCCGGCCTTTTTGCTCGGCCATGGCCTGGGCGGCGTTGCGCAGCAGATTCAGGATGACCTGCTGTATCTTGCCTTCTTCGCAAGGGACGGGGGGGAGGTTCGCCTCGTAATCCCGAACAATCCGGATTTGTCTGAAGTCATACTTTTTCTTGATATTGTAGTCGCTGGAAGCAATGTCCACGGTTTTGTCGATGAGAGCGCACATATCCACGGCCTTCATGACCGGCTGCTGATTCATGCGGCTGAAACTGAGCATGTTGTCCACGATGCGCGCCGCCCGGCTGCCTGAATCCACCACCGATTGAAACATGCCGGTCAATCCCCGCAATTCCACATAGTGCGAGATGGCCTCCATGGTGGTTCCGCATTGTTGGGCCGCTCTGACATTGGCGGGAATGCGCTGGGTCAGCCGGTTGATGATCACCTGGACGTTCTGGATGATGCCGGCCAGAGGATTGTTGATTTCGTGCGCCATGCCTGCGGCCAATCCCCCCAGAGAAACCATCTTTTCGGTTTGCACCATCATTTCCTGGGCTTTTTTCCGCTGCGTGATGTCATGGTGGATGACCATGCTGCCGATGACCTTGCCTTCGTGGTTGAAAAATGGGGCGCTTTTCAGCAGAACGTCCAGGATGTCCCCCGATTTGGTGAGGCGCTGGGTTTCCAGGTCCAGGAATTTTCCGCTGGAAAGTTCGCCGAGGGCCTGGCGGGTTCTTTCCGTTTCATGGGGAGGGACGAAGTCGATCCGTTTGCCCATGAGTTCATCCTCCGACCATCCGTAGGTCTGGACAAAGGCTGCGTTCACATATTGCACCAAACCTTCTTCGTCATAAGCGACGACGGCGTCGGGGGTTGTGCCCAAAAGGGTGCGGTAGCGCTCCTCGCTTTTTTTCAGGGCCTGTTCCGTCTCCTTGCGTTTTTGTATTTGCTCCTGCAGCAGTTGGATTTTCGCCTCCAGGTCTTTGGCGTGCTCCTGGATCAGGGATTCCTTTTCTTTGTAATAGTCAATTTTTTCCTTCAGGTCTTCCGGAGTAAGGCGCAGGTCCGCCAGAATTTTTCCGTAAATCGCGGAAAGCTCGATAGATTCATTTTGAGAATAGAGATTGGCCTGGCGAAAAACTTTGCCCGCCGTGGCTGCTCCAATGGAGCCGGCGAGCAGGGTTTCAGCCCGGGAGCATAAATCCGCCCATTCCAGCACATTGATTTTTTCCTGGCTTTGCAGCCCCGCCTGTTCAATGCAGAGATCCAGCATGTTGCGGCTGATGTTGGTGTAAAAATAGCGTTTGAACAATTTGAGGATTTCCTGGGATTTTTCCTCCAACGCAATGGTTGGCTCGGAGCGGCTCAGCGCTTTTTGCAATGGGGTCGGCGAGAGGGCGTTTACGTAGGATTGGGCCACCCTGGCTTCTTCGTCCGTGGGTTCGTGGAGGAGGGAAAAAATAATGTAAAAGCTGCAATTCAAAAGCATGGTCCAGAAGACGGAATGGGTCAGGGGGCTCAGGCTGGATAGGCCCAAAAGAGCCTCGGGTTTAAGCAGGGAGATTCCAAAGGGCCCTTCCATTAAGAACGACACGGGCAGCCAGCCGCTGCGGACGAATGAGGGGAGAAGCAGGGTGTAAGCCCAGGCCGCAAAGCCGATGTTCAGGCCCCACAAAGCCCCTCTGCGATTGCCCCGCTCCCACAGGATTCCTCCCAGGATGGGAGGGGCGAACTGGAGGGCGGCGCCAAAGGAGATCATGCCCATGTTGATGAGCGTGTAGCTGTGCCCAATGTATGCTTCAAAAGAATAACCCAGTAAAATGACCAGCGCCACGGAAGCCCATCTCGCCTTGAGGATTTGTTTGCGCATGAACCCGAGCCAGCCGAAAAACTCGATGACCGGCAAAAGCAGGTGATTGGTGATCATGGTCGCCATGGTCATGGCGGAAATCATGATCATGCTCATGGCGGCGGAAAAGCCGCCGATGAAGACGATCATGACCAGCAGGGGGCTTCCGTATTGGAGGGGAAGACCCAGGACAAAGGTGTCGGCGTTGACCTCGGGCAGGCCTTTGATCAGCCCGGCGGCGGCGATAGGCAGCACGAAAATATTAATAAGAAATACGTATAACGGGAAGCCCCACATGGCCGTGCGAATGTGGCTTTCGTCAGAATTTTCCACTACTGCGACATGGAATTGGCGCGGCAGGAACAAAATGGCGGACATGGCCAGGAGTAGGTAGGTGCACCATGTGAGAAAAGTCGATGCATCGGCCTGCATGCCGGAAACGGCCATCCCGAGATGGGCGTTGGGCATTTGGGCGGCCAAATCGCCCACTCCGTCAAACAGAAAAAAGACCACAAAGATTCCCGCGGCCAGAAAGGAGACCAGCTTGACCACCGATTGAATGGCTACGGCCATCACCATGCCCTGGTGCTGCTCCGTCGGGTCCAGGCGCCGCATCCCGAACATGATGGTGAAGATTATCAGCAAGATGGCCATTATCGGGCCGGCGTTGGCTTCAATCCACGAAGGCGTCAGCCCCTCATGGGCGGAAATCAGTTCAAAGGTGTTGACCACGGACTTGAACTGAAGCGCAATATAAGGCGCTATGCCCACCAGGGCGATAACGGTCGTGAGGGCCGCCAGCCTCTGGGAAGCCCCGTACCGGGCGGCGGTAAAGTCGGCTATGCTGCTGATTCTGTGCTGTTGTTTGATCCTGACCAGTTTGCGCAGAACGGTTCCCCAAAAAATCGCTCCAAGGGTCGGGCCAAGATAAATGGTCAAAAAAAGCATGCCGGAAAAGGCCGCGCTTTCCACGCTGCCGTAATAGGTCCATGTGGTGCAATAGACGGCCAGGGAAAGGGTGTAAACAAGCGGGGTGTTGGAGGGATTGGAGCCCCTGGAGGCCATGCGCTCCACTTTTGTGGCGACCAATAGCAAGGCGCCTACGTAGAGGATAATCACAACAAGGATTGTTGCGGGTTGGAACATGCACTATCCCCCGGGGTTGTCATCGTCTTGCACGGCTGTTTTGCTCAGGAAAAACAGAAGGACGATAATCACCGCCCAAGCGATAAAAAGATGCACATACCGTTCTTCCACAACCTGGTACAAGGTGCGCGCCATAAACGGCCAGCATATTGCCAAAAAAGCCAGGATAAAGAGTAAAACTCCGGCCCCTTTGTGTTTTAAGATCCGACGCATGACGTTTTCGATTCCTAAGTTCCTTAATTAGAAAGGTTTTGTTAAATTGCATAACATGCAACTTGCATGCCTTCTAAAGGAGCCTTGAAAAAATTTGTTCAGGGAGTTAAAGGGGTTTATGAAATATGGTTAGGCGTTGGTTGGATAGATCCTCGTCTATCGTCAACCCCGCCCGGCATTATGCTCAATATTCTTTGCCAAAGTCAACCGCAATAGCTATATTTTTACTTGGTTAGTCTCCGGCCGATGCACTTGCAAAGGCGAGGCTGAAACGGCGAATCAACGAAAAGCCTAAAGGATATGTCATGATTATCGACTTTCATACGCATTTGTTTCCGCGCCAGATCAGGGAGAACCGGGAGCGTTTTTTTTCCGGTGAACCGGCTTTTGAACTGCTTTACAAGCCGGAAAAATCCAAGTTGTGCGGCGGAACGGACATCATCGCCGCCATGGATGAAGACGGGGTGGACAAGTCCGTGGTCTTCGGCTTCCCCTGGCAGGACGAAGATCTGAGCCGCCGCCATAACGATTACATCCTCGCTACGGCGGAAAGAAGCAACGGCCGCCTGATCGGCTTCGCCTGCTTTGACGTCATGGCTGAAAATGCATTATCCGAAGCCAGACGCTGCCTGGAGGCGGGCGCCGGAGGCATCGGCGAGCTGGCCTTGTATCGTTCGGGCATTGACGGCGAGGCCCTGGACCGCCTTGGGCCTATCATGGAGGCGGCCAAGGAGTTTGACGCTCCTGTTTTGATTCACACCAACGAGCCGGTGGGCCATATGTACCCGGGCAAGACGCCCGTCACCCCCGACCAGATTTGGAATTTGGTCGCCAGGTTCCCTGAAAACAAGGTGGTCCTCGCCCACTGGGGCGGAGGCATCTTCTTTTTTCATATGTTGAAAAAACAGGCTAAGGAACTGTTGGAAAACGTTTACTACGATACTGCAGCATCCCCTTATCTGTACGACAAAAGGATCTACAGAGAAGCCTGCGACATCATCGGGCCGGAAAAAGTGCTTTACGGCAGCGATTTTCCCCTTTTAAGGCCCATGCGTTACTTTAAGGAAATTGCAGGTGCAGGCCTCAGCGAAGAGGAAGCCAATAAGATCTTAGGGGAAAGCGCAGCAAGGGTTCTGGGAATAGAATCATGAACTGCCCCGCATGCGGGATCCCTTTGGAAGAGGAGCGAACCAGCAGCTATCGCATTTTTCAGTGCCCAAAATGCAAGGGCGGCTGGTTCGATCCCGGGGAGCTGGTTTCCTACGTCAAGGTAACGGACGCAGGAAAGGCGCCCCTATACCTTGATTTCTCCAGCCGCCTCAACACCTCCACCTATCCCCGGGAGCGCCCGGGGCCGGAGCAGCGCCCCTGCCCCCGATGCGAAGCCTCCTTGGAGGAGGCCAACTACGCCTACAATTCCAACATCATGGTGGATAAATGCCCCGCCTGCGAAGGAGTCTGGCTGGACGGCGGCGAGTTCCCCATGGTCGCCCAATTTCTTCGCGGCTCCGAAATATTCAGGGAGCGGGCGTCTTCCCTGGCCGAAAACCTGGCCGCTCCCGAACCCTCGCCCGGCCTTTTGCCCCTATGGCTGTCCGGCGCCGCGGCCGTTTTTTACACGCTTTTCGCCATGCACATCCACGGCGGCCTCCCCGGTTTGGCGTACGGGGTATACCGTATGCCGTTCTGTCTGGCCCTGATTTGGGTTCCCGCCCTGACGGGAAGCAGTCGAGCCGCCGGTTTATTATTCGTTTCCGCCGCAACTTACCGGATAAAAGAAATTCCCGCGTTTTTCGCCCAAATAATGGGGTGGATTTTAATGGCCTATTTTGGATGGGAGTTGTGGTGGCTGTGGAAGCACGGCCTTTCTTAGGCAGCCTATTTTTACTTTCAAACAAAAGAATGCGTGGGGGCAGGTTTTAAAACGATATAATGCCGCTCCTATTAATAACAAATTTGTGATAATTAATTATTTGAAAGTAATTTTCGTCAATTAGACGTCTGTCTAATACGGAGTTGCATGGCTGTTTCTTTTCTTCCCTTCTTTCCAGCGGCGTAATCCCCTCCCCCTGACAGGGCCGGAAGGCGCTCTTTTCGCCGGCCCGTCCTGTATCCGGCCTTTGATTGAAGTTTGTATTTTTAGTATATAAACAGTAATTTGCATATAAAGAGCGCGCTGGAAAAGCCGGATTCATGATCGCTCTGGGCCGGTTTTCGGCCCTGGCGCCGGGCGGAGCGGGTCGGCGGGGATCTGGATATAATATACGCCTAATTTGTATCGTTAGTATATATTTATAACGTTTATGTACTAATTAATCTATTATTATTACATTAATGTCTATTTTTTGACGGCGGGATAATTATCAATATGAGGACTATATGCCAATATTACAATATGTTGTGTTTATTCATCCATTTTGGCCCAATCCTTGCCATAACATACTCCGTTTGGCCTAACCCAGCCTATTGAAAGACCGAGTTTACAAATGAGGAGGAATAGAATGAAAAAAAGGATAGCCCTATTGTTGCTTTTTATCGCCCTGGCGCTGCCCCAGGCCGCTTTCGCCCAGGAGGGGGGGGCGTGCGATTCCGGCACAACCGCCTGGATGCTCACGTCAACCGCCCTGGTTTTGCTCATGGTTCCCGGCCTGGCCATGTTTTACGGCGGCCTGGTTCGCAAAAAAAACGTTCTGGGCACCATGATGCACAGCTTTGTGTCCATTGCCGTCATCGGCGTGTTGTGGGTGGTGTGCGGCTACTCTCTGGCTTTCGGTAAAAACATTTTGGGGGGATTTGTCGGCTGGAACAGCGATTATTTCTTTTTAAAGGGAATCGATGAAACCATCACCAACGGCGTGCCGGAATACGTCCTGGCCATGTTCCAGGGCAAGTTCGCCATCATCACGCCGGCCCTGATTTCCGGCGCCGTGGCCGAACGCGTGTATTTCAGGGGCTACATCCTGTTTATCGTACTCTGGTTTCTGGGAATCTACTGCCCCCTGGCACATTGGATCTGGGCTTCTGACGGCTGGCTGTTCAATTCCGGCGCTGCGGGGGTCATCGATCTGGCCGGCGGGCTTGTCATTCACGTTTCCGCAGGCGTTTCCGCCCTTGTGGCCGCTTTGTTCCTTGGCAGAAGGCATGGATACCCGGAGCGCCCCATACAGCCCAACAACATGGTCATGACCATGATGGGCGCGGGCCTTTTGTGGGTGGGCTGGTTTGGTTTCAACGCCGGCTCCACCGTCTCCAGCGGCCTGGACACCGCCAGGGCGCTTACCATGACTCAGGTGTCCGCCTCCGCAGGCGCTTGCACCTGGATGCTCATTGAAGCCGTAAAATTCAATAAAGCAACCTCCCTGGGCTTCGTCTCCGGCATCCTGGCGGGCCTGGTGGTCATTACTCCCGCCGCCGGCGTGGTGGAACCCTGGGGCGCCATCGTGCTGGGCGCCTTGTCCTCCATCGCCTGCTTCATAGCTTTGCAGGCAAAAGATAAGTACGGATACGACGACAGCCTGGACTGCTTCGGCATCCACGGCGTGGGCAGCGGCCTGGGTGTTTTGCTTCTGGCCTTTTTCATTCGGGAATCCTGGATGGCCGACGCAGCAGCAGCTTCTCCCGGATGGTCTGCAATCAGCCAGTTCGGCGTCCAGGCCCTGGGCATGGGCGCCACCATCGCCCTGGCCGCCGCCGGTACGATTGTGATTTGCCTGGTGGTGGAAAAAACCGTGGGCTTCCGTCTGGACGAAGAAATGGAGCTGACCGGTCTGGATCATTCCCTCCATGCCGAGCACGGATACAACCTGGCCTAACAAGATGATTTGAGGGGTCGCAAAGTCCTCAAGTTGCAAAAGAACAACAAAAAAGGGGCCGGCGAAAATTCGCCGGCCCCTTTTTTACGTTTTGGTTTTCGCCCTATGGCTTCCAGGCGATGAAATTCTTTAAAAGAGCCAATCCCGGCTTGCCGCTTTTTTCCGGGTGAAACTGGGTGGCGATCAGGTTGTCCCGCCCCATCACGGAGGAAAAAGTCAGCCCGTACGCGGTTTCAGCCAGCACGTTCCCGGCTTCCTTGGCCATGGGATAGTAGCTGTGGACAAAGTAAAACTGATGCTCGGGCCTGAGGTCGGCCAGCACCGGGTGGTCTTTTAAAACAGTCACGTTATTCCACCCCATGTGGGGGACCTTCAGCTTTTCCCCTTCCGGCGACTTCATGTCGTCGGGAAAGCAAAGCACTTCCCCTTTCACCAGACCAAGGCATGGGGTTCCTTGGTTTTCTTCGCTGAACGAAGTGATGATCTGGGTGCCCAGGCAGATGCCCAGGATGGGCTTTCCGGCTTTCATAGCCTCATGCAAGGCCTTGTCCAGCCCGTACTTTTTCAGGCTTTCCATGGCTGAGCCTGCTGCGCCCACGCCGGGAAAGATAACCCGTTCCGCTTTGGAGATGAGATCCAGGTCGCGGGTGACTGCGCAATCTTCTCCCAAAAAGCGGACGGCCCTTTCCACGCTGGTGAGGTTGCCTGCATCGTAGTCAATTATGGCAATCACGGTTTTTCCTCTTCGTATTTTTTTATAGTCCGGTTGATTTCTTCCGGGTTGACGTCTTCCAAGTCCTTGCCGGCTTGCTTTAATTCCTCTTCGGCGTGCGAAAAGCATCGGGAAAACTCATTCGCGGCCCGGGTCAGGCAATTCTCCGGGTGCACTCCGGCCTGTCTGGAGAGTCCTGACAACTCGAACAGAAAGGGGCCGAGCTTTTCCGATATGGTTTCCTTATCGCCGGAGTCAAAGGCCTGTCTTAAACCGGCCCATTTTTGATCCAACGCTTTCACGCCCGCTCCCAAAGGCGGACGATCCACGCCCACGCGGGATGCCCGTTCAATGATCCGGTACGCCCTCATAAGGGCCGGCATGCTTTTGGGCACAGCGTCCAAAAGCCGTTTTTCCGGTTTTGGCTTTTGCTGGTTTTTCTTGAATTGATGCCAGCGCGCCCTGACTTCCTCCGCCGTCTTGGCTTTGTCGTCGCCGAACACGTGGGGATGGCGGGCGATCATTTTTTCCGTGTTGGCCGTGGCCACATCCATGGCCGTAAACTCGCCCCTTTCCTCGAACATGCAGGAAAGGAAAAATACGTGAAAAAGCACGTCGCCCAATTCTTCCAATACGGCGGAAGGCTCGTCCGACTCCAGGGCGTCCAGAAGTTCGTACATTTCCTCCACCAGATACACACGCATGGATTCAGGCGTTTGCTTCCTGTCCCACGGGCAGCCGTTTTCACCCCGCAGGGTTGCTATAAGCTCTCGCAGCCCCTGAAAAGGGGATTCGTTTGAGGGTAATGGTTGATTCACTGTTTACTCGTCCTGAGCCTCCCATTTTTTCTTCATTTCCGCGGTCTTTTCCGAAAAACCCTGCATGACCTTTTCAGGGACCAGCGCAATGATGAATTTGGAGGACTTGGTTACAACAGGCGCCAGCCTGGATCTGCCGACGCTTCCTGATTCATTGCTGGGCAAAAACATGGTTAATGCAAAGACCACCGCTGCCGAAACCAAAATGCCTTTTATAAGCCCTAAAATGCCGCCGAAGACTTTGTCCACATTGCCCAAGTGAGCTATTTTCAACACATATTTCAAAATGGAGCCGATCGCCGCCACTCCTATAAGGACGCTGAAAAAAAGCACAAAAAATGCTAAAAGATTCACGGTTTCCGGCGTTTTAATATATTGTGAAAACATAGGCGTCAGGACGTGGTAATGGCCAATGGCCACGTAAAATCCCGTTACGACGCCCACGATGGAAGCGGCCTCTTTAATCAAGCCCCGCACCACGCCTCGGAAAAGTCCGATAGCGACGACAACACAAATAAATATGTCCAATGCATTCATAAATCTCTCCAGGCGGCGTGGAAAAAAATCTGCAAATTGGGCTATCAGATGGCCCTGATCAAGTCAAGGACGATAAAGCCCAAGTGCTCCAAAGCGCGGACTCTTTGCATAAAATACTATGAATTCACACCAGTTCCGGGTATAGCTTCTTATAAAGCACTTATAAAAACAGGAGCAGGGAATGAATGATTTGGAGAGGGAGGAGCTTCACGGCTTTTCGTGGTGGTATTTAAAAGATGTTCTGCCCCGGAAGAAAATTGCGGGAACACGGTACCACACCCCGGGCTTCGGCCTTGCCGCCCAGTTGTTTGCGGCGTTTGCCAAAGAAGCCATGGAGCGTCTGGGGCCCGAGCAGGGCGAGGCCGTCGTCAAGCAGGCGGTTCAGCATTTCGGCAGGGAGCGGGGGCGAAGCATCGCCAAGGCGGTTGCGGGAATGGGCAAGCCCCTGTCGTTCAAAAACTGGCTGATTTATTCGGATATATCCTCCGACAACTTCGGGTTCTTGCCGAATATAGACAACGGGGACCTGGTGCTTCAGGTGCGGAACTGCACGTTCATCCAGGCCGCCCGGCAATGGGGGCTCGGCGATTACGGCGCCTTGTATTGCAAATACGCTGACCACGCCATTCTGGAGGGCTATAACCCGGATATTGTCTTGAAGCTGGAAACCCGGCATGAAACCGGCCGGGACTGCTGCCTGTTCCGGTACATCATGAAACAGGCCAACAAGCAGGGCGCTTAAAACTGGGCGATGACCGCGCCTGTCTGTCCCGGATGATAGCCTCTCAGCAGGTCGATTTCCTCCCGGAAATGCCGGGTCTGCATAACGTCCAGCATCACCCGGATGGTGGGATGTTCAATCAGGTCCGAAGGTATCACAAGGTCGCACCGAACCTCGGCAATGGGCACGAAATCCAGGCCGAATGCGTGGGCGATGGGCCTGAGCCCCAAAGCCGCGTCCGCTGCGCCGCAGGCCACCATTTGGGCGCCCTGATTGTGGGACTTGACCGTTTTTTCGTATCCCGGGATTGCGGGCCCGGGAACGCCCGCCTTGGCCAGTTGGTCATCCAGCAACACCCTGAGCGCGGCTCCCGGCTCCCGGTTGACGATGCGGACCATGCCGGACGCCAGATCAGCGGCCGAGCGCAGCCCCAAGGGATTGCCCGGGGCCACCATCAATCCTTCCTCCATCATGGAAAAACCCATGACAAGGCCTCCCGTTAGGGCGATTTTCTCCCGGGCCGCCGATACGTTGGCGCTGCTCCCCGGCTCGTCGTGCAAGTGGGTCCCGGCTATATGGGTTTCCCCCCTGGCCAAAGCATTCAAGGAGGCGTGGCTGGAGGCGAATCGGCACAACACCCGGGCTTTGGGATCCTTCCGGGAAACGTGAGCGGCCAGCAGCGTAAAAGCCGGATCGCACCCCATGAGAAACACCGAATTTTCCGCAGCCGATCCCGTCCCCAGGATTTTGAGGCCCTTGCCTTGAGAACCGATCACCCCGTCCGCGGCTTTCAGTTCATGGGAAAAGGCGTACTCCCCCTCCAGGGGATAGCCCACCAATTTGTCCCGCACCCGGGCCAGGGAAATTCGCCCTCCGGCCTCTTCGCCGCCTTCGGGCAGCACAAGCTCGCGGCCGTCCTCCTCGCATTCCTCCACAAAAAGCTCCTCCACGGTTGCGCCCAAATGCCTGGCCAGTTTAAGGGCGACCCCCGTGTTGGGGAGATACTTGCCGGACTCGATATCGTATATGGCCTGCCTTTTCACCCCCACAAGATCGGCGAGTTGAGCCTGTGAGACGCCGGCCTCTTGCCTATATTGTTTGACTTTGCAGCTAATAGAGTCGTTTTGTTTGCTCATGCGCCGCCCTTCCTGTTAAAAAATATACATGTCGTCTAAAAAAGACTATTGACGTCTGTACATGACTAATGTACCGTACAAACGTCTTTTATGCAAGACCCATGGGCGGGAAAAATTCGCGTCTGTTTAACCAGCCAGGAAAGGAAGAAGTGTATGTCAAAATCCACAAAATGGTATAATATTAAAGATTGCTTGACAATTTTGTGTTTCATGTTTTTGTTTGTTGCAGGACTCGCGCCCCTGAGCGCCGCCGCGGAAAAACAAGACCTCACCGTCTACGCCGCCGCATCCACAACCAATGCCATGACAGATATCGCTAAAATGTTCGAAAAAAAACACCCAGTCAAAATCAAGCTCTCCTTCGCCTCCTCCTCCACATTGGCGAAGCAGATAGAGAATGGCGCCCCGGCTGACGTGTATCTTTCGGCGAATCCCAAATGGATGAATTATTTGGACGAAAGAGGCGTAACGCAAAAGGGGACCAGGGTGGATCTGCTGGGCAACAGGATCGTGCTCATCGCTCCTGAATCCAGCGCCACTGATAATGTGGCCGTGGACTCCGGTCTGGATCTTCCCGCGCTGCTCGGCGACGGGCGCCTCTCCATGGGCGATCCGGACCATGTGCCTGCAGGCATGTACGGTAAAAAAGCCATGGAAAATCTGGGCTTGTGGGAAGGCGTGCAAAATAAAATAGCCCGCTCCAAGGACGTGCGTGCGGCCCTGGTGCTTGTGGAACGGGGCGAGGCGCCTTTAGGCCAGGTGTACGCCACGGACGCGGCCATCAGCAAGAAGGTGAAAGTCGTGGGGGTATTCCCCGAATCCAGCCATCCGCCCATTGTTTATCCGGCGGCGCTGGTGCAGGATTCCGCGCCTGCACGGGAATTTCTGAAATATCTCAGGTCGCCGGAGGCCGCCAAGATTTTTGCGGAATACGGATTCGCCGTTCGATGAATGAATTGTGGAGCATATCGCCGGCGGAATGGACCGCCATCAAACTGAGCCTGAAAGTTTCGGGGTGGGCTGTCTTCGGCAGCCTGCCCCCCGGGATTTTTTTGGCCTGGGTCCTTTCCAGGAAGCAGTTTCCCGGCAAGCAGGTCTTGGACGGGATTATCCACCTGCCCCTGGTGCTTCCACCGGTGGTCACAGGATACATTTTGCTGCTCGCCCTGGGCCGTCAGGGATTTATTGGCAAGTTCCTGTATGAGGCTTTCGGATTTACCGTGGCGTTCACCTGGAAGGGGGCTGTCGTGGCCTCCGCGGTTATGGCTTTTCCGCTGCTTGTGCGCGCCGTGAGGCTTTCGGTGGATTCCGTGGATCAGGGCCTGGAAAAGGCGGCCCGCACTCTGGGGGCCGGTCCGCTCCGGGTGTTTTTCACCGTGTCTTTGCCTCTTATGATTCCCGGAATCATCACGGGCGCCATTCTGGCTTTCGCCAGAAGCCTGGGCGAGTTCGGCGCAACCATCACCTTTGTGTCCAATATCCAGGGGGAAACCCAAACCCTTCCCCTGGCTTTGTACTCATTAACCCAGATCCCGGACGGAGAAATGGGCGCCTTAAGGCTATGCATTGCGGCCGTTATTCTGGCCATGGCGGCGCTCCTGGTTTCCGAATGGATGTCCGGACGATTCGCCGAGTATATAAAAGGATAGCACCATGCTGAAAGTGAAGGTTCGGAAAAAACAGGGCGAGTTTTCCATCAATGCAGGCTTTACCATTGAAGATTCCGGGGTTACGGCGCTGTTTGGATATTCCGGCGCGGGAAAAACCTCCATTGTCAATATGGTGGCCGGGCTTTCCGCTCCCGACTCCGGGGTGATCGAAATGAACGGCCTCAAGCTGTTTGATTCGGAGCAAGGAATAAACCTGCCCCCGGAGCAGCGCAGGGTGGGCTATGTGTTTCAGGACGCACGCCTGTTTCCCCATTTGACGGTCAAGGGAAATCTGATGTTCGGCATGAAGCTGGCGTCCAAGGACAGCTTGTACGTGGATTTTGACGAAGTGGTGGACATGCTGGGCATAGGCCCTTTGCTAAGCCGCCGCCCGGCCCGGCTTTCCGGCGGGGAAAAGCAGCGAGTGGCTATCGGCAGGGCGTTGTTGTGCAGCCCTTCTTTGCTGCTGATGGACGAACCGTTGGCGTCCCTGGACGAAAACAGAAAATCCGAGGTGCTTCCTTTTATAAGCAGGCTTAGCCAGGGCTTTTCCACCCCCATCCTGTATGTAAGCCACATTTTTAGTGAAATTGAAAAGCTGGCGGACAACCTGGTTTTGCTGGAAAACGGAGGCGTTGCTGCTTCCGGCCCTTTCGGGGCGTTGAAAAACAGCAGGCCCCTGGCGGAAATGAGGGGCGGCCGGGAGTGCCGGGGGCCATTGCAATCCCTTAATATCAAGTTGGCTTCCTGACGCCGGTTTCTGAGTAATTCCAAAGCCTTGGCAGCCCGCCGCCGACGGCGGCCTCCTCAATTCCACGGAAAAATGCTTGACCCTTTATTGTTGCTGATTTAGTATTCTTCCATAAGCGCCTTGAAAATTTCCTTTATACAAATCGCTCATAGCTCATTTCGACGCGGATGCGCCTGTTTTTCGGCGTGCATGTTCTGCTTTGTTCAACATTTAAATTTTTCGATCAACGCCGCACCAAACATTTTATCCAAGGATGGAAACTTGCTAGGGAGGTGTTCCATGGCGTCTCAATTTTTCACCCGCATATTTGTTTTTTCTGCCGTTGCAATAGCTTTGTTCGTCACAACGCCCTGCGCGTCGGCGGGCAAGGAAGCGTCTCACATCCAGTGGAAGCTGGCTTGTCTGGCGCCCAAAGACGTGGGCTATGCAGTGCGCGTACGCGAAATTCTGATCCCTGAAGTGGAAAAAGCCACGGGAGGCGCCCTGTCGGTCAAGGTGTACTGGGGCGGGGTCATGGGCAATGATGAAGAAACCCTCAAAAAGATGAGGATCGGCCAGTTGCATGGCTCCGGGCTCTCCGGGGAAGGCACCTTTAAACTGGCGGACGACATCAGCGTTTTGGGGCTTCCCTTCTTGTTTGAGTCCTATGATGAAGTGGACTACCTGCGCGAGCAAATGACGGACGAGTTCGACGCAATTGTGGAGGCGCAGGGCCTTAAGCTGCTGACCTGGCTGGATCAGGACTTCGACCAGATTTACACGGCCAGCCGCCCCATATTCGTTTTGGAGGATTTTTCCAAATCCTCTTTCATCACCTGGTTCGGCCCCCTGGAAGGCAAGCTCCTGGAGACCATGGGCGCCACGGCCACCCCCATGAGCGTCATGGAAATCCCATCCTCCCTTAGATCCAACATCGCCGATGGCGTTATTGCGCCGGCCATCTGGGTGCTGGGAACCCAGTTGTATGCGACCATGCACAATGTTAACGCCATGCACATACGCTACGTGCCGGCCTTTCCGGTGGTCACCCAAAAGGCCTGGGACATGCTATCGGATGAGCAAAAGGAAACCATTCAAAGGGAGCGCGGGGGATGGACAAATACCTTTAACGCGCTGTCCCGCCAGGATACGAAAAAGTGCCTGGAAGCCATGATCAAGTACGGCATGGTGCTGACCGAAACTCCGCCCGGAGAACTGAGGCGCATCCAGGATCGCGCCAGAGGGATTTGGGAGCCTTTGGCCGGGGAGCTTTATTCCAGGGAAATTTACGATCAGGTCCAGGCGCATCTTAAAGAGTATCGCGCCGGGAACTGATCAAGGCTTAGTCCTGACGGTCTTTCATCGCTGTTTTTAAATGGATGCGCCCTCCAGGAACGCATTGAAAAATGCGCTTGCCAAGCAGGAAGTAAAGAGGGAGAATAAATTCAGGGCGCCCAATGGGGCCGCAAAGCGCCTCCTTTTATTCCCTCCTTCGCCTTCAGGATGCAAGAATGGACCCCTATTCCGGTCAAATGTCCGTATTGATAATTGATGACGACGAAGCCATCTGCAAGGCCTTGGGCAATTATTTTGAAGACCTGGGCTTTATTGCTTATCAGGCGGATGCAGGCCTGGAAGGCCTGGACGTATTGCTGGAGTGCAGACCGGACGCCGTTTTGGTGGACCTCGCCATGCCGGGCATGGGAGGGTTGGAGTTTTTAGCCCGGGCCAGGGAGATTGCTCCGGAGACCCCTATGATCGTGGTTTCGGGAACCGGCCACCTGGAAGATGCGGTGGAGGCTTCCAGGCTGGGGGCGGTGGACTATATCACCAAGCCCATTCTGGATATGGCCGTGGTGGAGAACTCCGTCAAGCGCGCCCTGGAGCACTCCAGGCTGAAAAGGGAGAACAGGGACTATTCCGAGCGTTTGGAGGATCTCGTCCTTATTCGTACGGAAGCCCTCCGGCAGCGCACCCAGGCCTTGGAAGAGGCCAACGCCCATTTGACCGAGGAGATGGCCCATCGGAAAAAGACCGAAGAGGCCCTTAGGGCCAGCGAGGCGCGGTTTCGGGAGCTTGCGGATCTGCTGCCTCAGACGGTGTTCGAAATAGACAGGCCGGGCAAGCTGGTATTTATGAACAAGCACGGCCTCCGCACCCTGGGATATGCGCGGGAGGATATTGACAGGGACGTCCAGGCCATCCTAATGGTTTCGCCGGAAGACAGGAAACGCATCGGCGAAATATTTTCCAGGCTCTTGGAAGGCGAGGTTATATCCCCCAACGAGTACACGGCCCTACGGAAGGATGGATCGCAGTTTCCGGCCATGATGTATTCCAGTCCGGTGCTATACCAGGGAGAGATTGTGGGCTCCCGCGGGGTTTTGTTCAACCTCACCGATTTAAAAAGGACCGAAAAAGCCCTCCGCGACAGCCAGGCCCGCCTGAGCGCCATCATCGAGGTGTTCGAAGGATTTATTTACACCTGCACCCAGGATTACCGGATTACCTTCACCAATAAGAAATTACAGCAATACCTGGGCAAGAACTGCGTCGGAGACCTGTGCTACCAGGCGATCTACGGCCAGGACTCCCCCTGCGAGCGATGCGCCATGGACCAGGCGGCCAACGGCGAAACCGTGCGACAGGAGTTTTTGGGGCCCTTGGACGGCCGCTGGTATTACTCCGTGGACACCCCCGTGAGGGAGGCGGGCGACGGCGCCTCCTGCAAGCAGTCCATTGTCATTGACATCACGGATAGAAAGACGGCTGAAGAAGCCTTGCGCCAAAGCGAGGCCCAACTGCGGGAAGAGAATATCCGCCTGCGCTCCTCCATCAAAAGGTCGGGCCGCTTCGGCAGCATCATCGGCAAAAGTGAAGCCATGGAGCAGGTGTATGAAACCATCCTGAAAGCCGCGGTTTCCACGGCCAGCGTCATCATCTACGGGGAGTCGGGCACCGGCAAGGAATTGGCGGCCCGAACCATCCACGAAATGAGCCGGCGCGCCCAAGGCCCCTTTGTGCCGGTGCACTGCGGCGCCATTCCCCCGAATTTGATAGAAAGCGAATTCTTCGGCTACAAAAAAGGGGCCTTCACAGGCGCCGATCAGGACAAACCCGGGTTTCTGGCTTCGGCTGACAAAGGGACCCTGTTCCTGGACGAAGTGGGGGAAATCCCGCCGGCCATGCAGGTGAAACTCCTTAGGGCCATTGCCGGGGACGGCTACACGCCCCTGGGCGGGAGGGAAGCCTTGTATCCGGACATCCGTTTTGTAGCGGCCACCAACCGGGATCTATTCGATCTGATGGAGCAGGGCGCGCTGCGCGAAGACTTTTTCTACCGCATCCACATCCTGCCCATCCACCTGCCCCCCTTGCGTCAGCGCAGGGAGGACATTCCCCTTTTGGTGCGGCATTTCATGGAAAAATACGCCGGGGATCAGCCCGTCCCGGCCATGCCGCCTGATTTTTTAAAAAACCTGCAAAAGGCCTATTGGCGCGGAAACGTGCGTGAACTGGAGAGCGCCGTCCACCGTTTTATGACCCTCCGGGACACCGCCCCCCAGAGCCTGGAGGACTCCTCGGCGGGAGCTGGCGCCCCCAAAGGCGCCAGGCCTGCATCTCCTGTCCGCCTGCCTAAGTTGCTTGGCAAAGAGGAGCCCACCCTCAAGGAGGTGGCGGCCGCAGCGGAGCGGGAGTACATTATCCAGTTGCTGGAGCGGTATAAGTGGAACCGGAGCCGGGCGGCGGAGATATTGGGGGTGGATCGGCGGACTTTATTTCGGAAGATCAAGGAATACGGGCTTTAAAAACCCATCCTGGGACTTTTTTGTCCTAATGTCTCTTTTTGCATTTAAAACAAGCTGTTATATCCGAATATAGCGCGCCTGGGAAAATAATGTCCCAATCTTCAGATTTTGAAGACTTTTCTGTTTTATTCATGTATATGCTTTAAAATCAATATGTTATATTTATTTCTTCGTGTTGGCACACCCTTTGCCTAATAGGTGGGCGTAGGCTGCAGCATTCAACCCCCACCCAAAAGAAAGAAGGAGCCATCATGTCACAGACGCAACAAGGAAATCCGGCAGTCGTTGGTTTGGCAGGTTTCGGACTCACCACCCTGGTCCTGCAATTTCATAATCTGGGTATATGCGGAGTAGGCCCGGTGGTGGCCTTGGGCCTGGCCTTCGGAGGCGTGGCCCAACTCATCGCCGGCTATCAGGAATTTAAATGCGGCAACAATTTCGGGTACAGCGCCTTTGTCTCCTACGGCGCGTTCTGGATCGCATTAGCCATTATTTTTTTATTAAACCATTTTGACATATACAAGGCCGGCAAAACGGACGTAGGCATGTTCCTGGTGGCCTGGACCCTGTACACAGCCATCATGTGGGTGGGCGCCATGCGCATCCACGGCGCAATGGCGTTCACCTTCACCACATTGTTAATCGGTTTTATCCTGTTGGATCTGGCTCATTTCGGATTTCCGGCCCTGACCAAAGTGGCCGCAATCGACCTGATTTTCTGCGCCCTGGCGGCCTGGTACATGATGGCCTCCGCCATTTACACCCAGGTTTTCGGCCAGACTATCCTGCCCCTGGGCAAGCCCTGGATCAATCCTCCTGCTCCGGCGGCCTCTCACGCCGGCGGGGGACAGATTCCCAAGGACATGGCTTATGTGGCCAAGGAGCAGACGCAAGGAGGCGATAATGACGCAAGCATATGATGAAGCCTATCGGGAGTCCCTGGAGAACCCGGAAGAATTCTGGGGCAGGCACGCCGAGGAATGTTTCTGGTACGAAAAATGGGATAAGGTCCTGGACGATTCCAACAAGCCTTTTTACCGGTGGTTCTCCGGCGGCGTGACCAATACGTGCTATAACGCCCTGGACATGCATGTGGAAAAAGGCGCCGGAGACAGAGTTGCGCTTATTTATGACAGCCCGGTTACGAACACCATAAAAAAATACACCTATGCGGAGCTCCGGGATGAAGTCGCCTTGTTTGCAGGCGTCCTGGCCGAATACGGCGTGGAAAAGGGCGACCGGGTGGTTCTGTATATGCCCATGATTGCAGAAGCCGCCATAGCCATGCTGGCCTGCGCCCGCCTGGGGGCGGTTCATTCCGTGGTTTTTGGAGGCTTCGCCGCCAACGAACTGGCCACCCGCATCAACGACGCCAGGCCCAAAGCCATTGTCTCCGCTTCCTGCGGCATTGAAGGCAAAAAGGTCATCCCCTACAAACCCTTGCTGGATGCGGCTATCGAAATCTCCGAGCACAAGCCCAAGAATTGCATGATTCTGCAAAGGCCCATGGAGACGGCTGACATGCACCCCTCCCGGGACGTGGACTGGACGGAAGCCATGAAAAAGGCCTCCCCCAAAGACTGCGTGCCCGTCCTGGCCACGGATCCCCTGTACATCCTGTACACCTCCGGCACCACCGGACAGCCCAAGGGCGTGGTGCGGGATAACGGCGGCCACATGGTGGCCCTCAAATGGTCCATGAAAGCCGTGTACGACGTGGACGAAGGCGACGTGTGGTGGGCGGCCTCGGACGTGGGCTGGGTGGTCGGCCATTCCTACATTGTGTACGCCCCCCTGTTTAAAGGATGCACCACCATCCTGTTCGAAGGCAAGCCGGTGGGAACGCCTGACGCCGGCGTATTCTGGCGCGTCATTTCCGAACACAAGGTCAAGTGCATGTTTACAGCGCCCACGGCGTACCGGGCCATCAAAAGGGAGGACCCCGGCGCCGCTCTCATGAAAAATTACGACCTTTCCAATTTTAAAATTCTCTTTCTGGCCGGCGAGCGGTCCGATCCCGACACCATCACCTGGTCCGAAAGGAATTTGGGCGTACCGGTCATCGACCACTGGTGGCAGACCGAAACCGGTTGGGCCATTGCAGCCAACTGCATGGGCCTCCATCACTTTCCGGTCAAATACGGCAGCCCCACCAAAGCGGTTCCCGGCTGGAACGTCCAGGTGCTGGACGAAATGGGCCGTCCTGCGGCGCCCGGTCAGATCGGCGCCCTGGTGGTCAAGCTCCCGCTGCCTCCTGGAACCCTGCCCACCCTGTGGGGCAACGATCAGGCCTTTGTGAACAAGTATCTGCGGGATTTTGACGGATATTACACCACGGCCGACGCAGGATACATCGATGAAGACGGCTACATCTACGTCATGGCTCGCACCGACGACATCATCAACGTAGCCGGGCACCGCCTGTCCACAGGCGCCATGGAAGAAGTCCTGGCCGACCACCCGGACGTGGCTGAATGCGCCGTGCTCGGAGTGGAAGATCCCCTAAAGGGACAATTGCCCCTGGGCTTCCTGGTGCTGAACGCCGGGGTCACCCGCAGCAATGACGAGATTGTCAAGGAAGTTGTGGAAATGATCCGGGAGCGCATCGGCCCTGTGTCCGCCTTCAAAACCGCCACGGTGGTCGACCGCCTGCCCAAAACCCGGTCCGGCAAGATTCTCCGGGGCGTTATGCGGCAGATCGCGGACAACAAGTCCTATCGCATGCCGGCCACCATCGATGATCCATCCATTCTGAAGGAAATTGAAAATGCATTGAATACGATAGGTTATGCTAGCTCCCGGGCTACTGCAACTCCCTCCTGACGGCCCGGAACCCCCTCTTTTGCCCCCCCAATAGGTATTAACGCCTGTTTTTCGGCCCGTCCTTCCCCAGGGCGGGCCGAAAAAACAAAAAAAGCCCGAAGCGCTTTTGCGCTTCGGGCTTTTGTATACTGCAATCCAATTAAGGACGAATACACGCCCTCATGGATGATGGATCTAGAACAGGCCGGAAACCTTACCGGTTGCGGGATCCACGTCAATGCGGCGGAAGGCCGGGTTGGAGCCGGTTCCGGGCATGAGGCTGATGGTTCCAGCGCAGGGGCACAGGAACTTGGCGCCGGAGTAGATCAACACGTCGCGGATAGGCAGACGCCATCCCTTGGGCACACCCTTCTTGACGGGATCGTGGGACAGGGACAGGTGGGTCTTGACCATCATGGTGGCGAAGTCAGCGTACTTGGGATCGCTTTCCAGCATCTCTGCCTTGGCCGCAGCTTCGGGAGCCCAGTCAACGCCGTCGGCGCCGTAAACTTCCGTGGCGATCTTGTTGACGCGGTCGCGCAGTTTCATTTCCAGGGGATACAGGAAGTCAAAGTCATTGCCTTCTTCGCAGGCTTCGATCACAGCGTCGGCGAATTCCAGAGCGCCTTCGCCGCCCTTTTCCCAATGCTTGGACTCGGCGCAGCGGGCGCCGGCGGCTTCAGCAGCCTTGCGGACGATGGCGCACTCGGCGTCGGTGTCGGTGTAGAAACGGTTGATGCAGACGACAGGGTTGATGCCGGCTTTGCGGATAACGCCGATCATGTGAACCATGTTCTCGCAGCCCTTTTCCACCAGTTCCAAATTTTCCTTGGTGTAAGCGTCGTCCAGAGCCTTGCCGGCCACGACCTTGGGTCCGCCGCCGTGCATTTTCAGGGCGCGGATGGTGGAGGTCAGAACGGAAACGTGGGGTTTGAGGCCGGAGAAGCGGCACTTCACGTTCCAGAACTTCTCGAATCCGATGTCAGCGGCGAAGCCGGACTCGGTTACGTGGTAGTCGAACAGTTTCAGGCCGACGCGGTCGGCGATGATGGAGCTCTGACCCACGGCGATGTTGGCGAAGGGGCCGGCGTGCACGAAGCAAGGCTGATATTCGGCGGTGCACATGAGCGTGGGGTTGATGGTGTTGCGCATGAAAGCGGCCATGGCGTTGCCGACTTCCAGGTCGCCGCAGGTGACGGGCTTGCCGGATTTGTCGAAGGCCACGGTGATGTTGTTGATGCGCTCTTTCAGGTCGGCCAGGTCGGTTGCCACGGCCAGGATGGCCATGAGCTCGGAACCGACGGCGATGCCGAACTTGCTCTGCATGGTGTAGCCGTCAAAACGGCCGCCGAGGCCGATGACGATGTTGCGCAGGGCCTGGGCGCAGAAGTCGATGATCCAGCCGAACTCCACGCGGGTGGGGTCGATGTCCAGGCGGCGCATGCCGGTCAGACGCTGGAGCTGTTCGTCATTGTAGTTGCGCTCGTGCTGCATACGGGCGGTCATGGCGACCATGCCCAGGTTATGGGCGTTCATGATGTCGTTGATGTCGCCGGTGAGGCCCAGAGAGAACTCGGTCATGGGGATGAGCAGGGAGTTTCCGCCGCCTGCAGCCGTTCCCTTAACGTTCATGGTGGGTCCGCCGGAGGGCTGACGCAGGGCGCCGCCGACGTTCTTGCCGCGCATGCCAAGGCCTTCCATGAGGCCGACGGAGGTGGTGCTTTTGCCTTCTCCCAAGGGGGTGGGAGTGATGGCGGTTACTTCAATGTACTTTCCGTCAGGTCTGTCTTTCAGCCTGTCGATAATCTTCAGGAAGTCGACTTTTGCCAGACGACCCATGGGGAGCATTTCGTCGCTCTGGAGTCCAAGTTTTTCCGCCCATTGTTCGGGAGTAGGCATGTTCTCTTCAGCAGCTTCAGAAATCTGCCAGTCTGCCATTTCCACTGCGTTGTAAGCCATTTTGTTTCCTCCTTAAAGGTTTCTTTGTGCACAAATTGAACCCGGGCATACCTATGCCAAGGTTCATAATCTGTCCGTAATTCCCAGGTTTTCCACCCTTACTATATGTCACGGGAATTTCCCATACCATGGCAAATAGGGCTTTGCAACGCTATTTTATAAGAATGCGGACAGGAATGCGCCTCGAAGCACAGCTTTAATTGACTTTCCGAATGCCCGTTGTTATGTTCGTGTTAAACATGGAACTTGGAACCTTAATAGAATATATCGACCGGAAAAAAGTAATTTGCGCGGTCATAATGCAGGCGAAAAAACAGAAGGTGCGGCTACTCACTCAGGCTAATCGCGAGGTGAGCGTGTCGGAGCATCGCCTGTTTTGCGTGTCCGGACGCCTGGACCCGGAGATAGGACGGGACCGCCTTGTGGACCTGCTGTCCGAAACGTCCGCCCGAAGAGAGGCTCTTAAGGCCCAAGTGAACGTCTATGACCTGTGGGAAGTGGTCCATGAAGAGGAACAGTGGATCGATGCAGAAACCATGGCCGGCTTGGCTTTCGGGATTTCCCCGGAGCCGGATCACGTCTCTGCCGTCATCCGGGCTTTTTTCAATGACCGGGTGTATTTCAAGTTTGATGTCACCCGTTTTTTGCCCCACAGCCCGGAAAAAGTGGAGCAGATTCAAATCCAGGAACAGGAGATGGCGCGCCGCGCCGCCGTGGTCCAGGAGGGGGGCGAATGGCTGCGGCGGGTTTACGGCCAGGAAAGCCCGGAAGTGCCTCCCGACAAAGAGCAGTTCGTCTCCATAATGCGGAGCCTTTACCTGTTTGAAAAGGACAGCCCCACTTACGACCTGGGCAGGCAAATGGTCCAGGCAGCCGGGATTGATCCCAACAACGGGCTGTTTGAATTTCTCATCCGCCTGGGAGTCTGGGACGAGCACGCCAATCTGGACCTATACCGCATGGACGTCCCCATAGACTTCCCCCGGGAAATCTCCCAGGAAGCCAACGCCCTGGCCAACGGGTCCGGGTTCCGAACCGACACCAGCCAAAGAAGGGACTTCACGGGGCTGCCCGTGCTGACCATAGACGGCCAGGCCACCCTGGACTACGACGACGCCCTGAGCCTGGAAATGGACGGCGACTATTTTAGGGTGGGCATCCATATTTCCGACGTCTCCCATTATGTGGAAAGGGGCTCCCTTCTGGATCAAGAGGCCTTCGCCCGGTCAAGCTCCATATATATGCCGGACGACAAGATACCCATGTTTCCGCCTCTTTTGGCCGAAGGCCTCCTAAGCCTGAAGGCCGACCAGGTCCGGCCCGCCATCAGCGTCATGGTCCGCCTGGATCGGGACGCCGTAGTCCTGGACTACGAGATCTGCCCCAGCCTGGTCCGGGTGCGCCGTCAGCTCACCTATCATGAAGTAAATATGATGGCCGATGACGACAAGGAAATCATCGCCCTGTCCGGTCTGGCGGAAAAACTCCGGGAAAAAAGGCTGGACGACGGCGCGGTCCTGATTTCCCTGCCGGAAATCAACATCTGGCTGGATGAAGAGAAAAACGTAACCCTTCACAAGGTTAATCGGGAAAGCCGCTCCAGAATCCTGGTTTCGGAGTTCATGATCCTGGCCAATCGCCTTATGGCCTCTTTTTTGGCGGATCATGGAAGCCCCGCAGTGTTTCGGGCCCAGCCCGAGCCGCGCCTCCGTTTGTTTGACCGGGATAACGGCACCCTGTATCAAAATTGGATGCAAAGGCGGCACCTTTCCCGCTTCATCCTTTGCCCCAAACCCGAACCCCATTCAGGCCTTGGCGTGGACGCCTATGTGACCGCAACCTCCCCCATACGCAAGTATTTTGATCTGGCGGTGCAAAGGCAAATTCGGGGTGTATTGGGGCTGGACAAGAAATACACCCAAACAGAGGTGGAGAACATTATCGCCAATTCCGAAGTTCCCCTTTCCAAGGTCTCGCGGGTCCAATTTGTGAGAAACCGATACTGGATCCTCAAATACCTGGAAACCAAGTTGGGGAAGACCGAGCCGGGCATGATTCTGGAGCGCAGAAAGGACCGGTTCGTGGCCTTGCTTACCGATTGCCTGGTGGAGTGCACGCTGCCCGTCGCCTCGGATCCCAGCCTGGCGCCGCAAGATGCCGTTCAGTTGCGGATCGTCAAGGTGGACCCCCGGGAGCAATTCCTTGCCGTGGAGTTGGCCTGACCTTTTATTGAATAATGACAAGAGTTATAAATCTCTTGAAAATTCCTGAATCAGGTGTTACGGATAAGCATTTGGCTTATTTGTAGATATGCTGAGTTGCTTGCTAAAGGTGACATATGAATTTTCTGACCGCCATCCATGGTTTATTTTCCAACGACCTGGCCATTGATTTGGGCACCGCCAATACATTGGTCTATGTCAAAGGCAAAGGGATAGTCCTTTCCGAGCCCTCCGTCGTGGCCGTACGCTACGATCCCCGCAGACACCGCGAGGAAGTCCTGAAAGTGGGCACCGAAGCCAAGCGGACTTTGGGCAGGACTCCCGGCAACATCCGCGCCATCCGCCCCATGCGGGACGGCGTTATAGCGGACTTTGACGTCACCGAACGCATGCTCAAGTATTTTATCACCAAAGTCCATAACCGCCGCTGGTGGCCGGTCAGGCCGCGCATCGTGGTGGCCGTGCCTTCCGGCATCACCCAGGTGGAAAAAAGGGCCGTGGAGGAATCCGCGCGCCAGGCGGGCGCCCGGGAAGTGTATTTGATCGAGGAGCCCATGGCCGCGGCCATCGGCGCCGGCCTTCCCATCACCGAGCCCACCTGTAACATGGTGGTGGACATTGGAGGCGGCACAACGGAAGTGGCGGTCATATCCATGGCCGGCATCGTCTACAAGCGCAGCCTTCGGGTGGCCGGCGATAAAATGGACCGGGCCATCATCCAATACATCAAACGCAAGTACAACCTGCTGATCGGGGACAGGACGGCTGAAGCCATCAAAACCATGATCGGCAACGCCTATCCCGATCCGGAAAATATCGAGACCATCGAAGTGAAAGGCCGGGACCTGGTTTCGGGCATTCCGAAAATTCTGGCCATTGACTCCGAAGAAGTGCGCATCGCCATTTCGGAGCAAATTGACGCCATTGTGGAAACCGTCAAGATCGCCCTGGAACAAACTCCTCCGGAGTTGGCGGCCGATATCGTGGACCGCGGCATCACCCTGACCGGCGGCGGAGCCTTGTTGAAAAATCTGGACAAGCTGCTGCGCGAGGAAACCAGCTTGCCCATCACCGTCTGCGACGATCCCTTGTCTACGGTCGCCCTGGGCTCCGGCAAGGCTTTGGACGACATTGAAATCCTCAGGCAGGTGGTTATCAACTAAAGCGGGCTCAAAATATGTTTTCTAAGAAGATGGGCACAGCGCTGGCTTTGATTCTTTTTTTTATGTTCACCGCTGTCCTTCTTCCCACCTTCGGTACAAGAGGCGGTCAGGAGCACCCGGCCGACGGAGTCTTCCAGGTGCTCATCGCTCCTTTTCAGGATGGAGTCACCAGGATTTCCTCCTTTGTCTCCACCACCTGGACCAATTATTTCGCCCTTGTTGAAACCGCTCGGGAAAACAAGGAGCTCCGGCGCGAAGTGGAGTTTCTCCAGCTCATTGCCCATGAGTGCGGGGAAACCAGGCGCCAAAATTCCCGCTTGAAAAACCTTTTGGGCTTCGCCCAGGATGAAGGGGGCAAGGTCGTGACCGCCCTGGTTACGGCCGAGGATCCTTCGGACACCTTTCAGGCAATCTACATCAATCGCGGCAGCATTCACGGCGTCGAGCCGGGTTTGGCCGTGGCCACGCCATTAGGCGTGGTGGGCAGAATCATTGACGTCTCTCCATACCAAAGCAAAGTCCTGCTGATTACCGACCCCAACTTCGCCATGGACGCCAGAGTGGCGCGCACCCGCGCCAGGGGCGTATTGGAGGGCGCCGCCGACGGTCCATGCCAGTTCAAATACGTCATGCAGCAGGAGGACGTGAGCCTGGGGGATATGGTCGTCACCTCGGGGATGGACAAGGTTTTCCCTCCGGGGATCTCCGTGGGCGTGGTGTCCCGCGTGAGAAAAGCGGAGCAGGGAATGTTCCAGGGAATTGTTGTCACTCCCTTTGTGGACTTTTCCCGGCTTGAGGAGGTGCTGGTCCTGCTGAACTCCGAGCCTCCTCCGGAGCAGGAGATGCCATGATTTATTTTCTGCAAATAATGATGGGGCTGTTCATCGTGGTGTTTCAAACCACGTCGCCGGGCCAGGCGGTCCCGCTTTTGTCCTCATATGACATGATGGTTGTTTTCGTGCTGGGCCTGGGACTTTTCAGGCCCCTCAAAGAAGGCGTTATCATCGCCGTTATCTGCGGCCTCGCCATGGACGTATACTCCGGAGCGCCGCCTTGGTACTACTTCGTAACCTACTGCTGGGTCTACGTCGCCGCACGCTGGCTCCCTTCCTTTCTCCACGCGGACAATATAATCTTTATGGCTCTTTTCTGCGGAGGCGGGGTGCTTTTCCAGGAATCTTTCTTGCATTTATGCGTGTTTTTTTTGAAATCCCGGCCGGACGTTCTGATCGAAAGCCTTAAACAATCGGGAGCGGCGGCGCTCTCAGGGGCTGTTACCGGGCCGCTGATCATTTGGGTGCACAATACGATTGTAAAACGGGAAACCAAGCGCCAGGACAGGAGAGAGCGCTTTGTATGATATCACCTCCAGGGAGGTTTGGACGGAGTGGTGCAGGCAAAGAGTGACCTACGCCATGCTCCTCATCGCCGTTGCTTTTGGCGTGCTCGGCCTTCGGCTGGTGTATCTTCAGGTATTTCAGGGGGAGCGGCTTCATCAGCTTTCGGAAAATAACGCCATCCGCCTGGAAAGCCTGGACCCGACCCGGGGGCGGATCATGGACTCCCACGGGGAGATTCTGGCGGACAATCGCCCGCGCTTTGACATTTGCCTGATTCCCCGGGACGCCAAACCCCGGGACGCCATTCTGCCTCTTTTGGCCTCTCTCCTTGAAATGGATGAGACTGAAATCGAAAAGAAGATCGGCAAAGCGGCCTCATTCAAGCCGGTCCTCATAAAAGGGGACGTGGGCCGGGACGTCTTGGGAATCGTGGAAGCCAGGCGGTACGAACTGCCGGGCGTGGTGGTGCGGGTCAAGCCCCAGCGGCATTTTCCCGGCCAGGGCACCACGGCCCATATTGTGGGTTACCTGAGCGAGATTTCCCTGGATGAATTGCGCAGCGGTTCGTATCCCAACCGGAAGCCCGGCGACTTTATCGGCAAATACGGCGTGGAAAAGGAATTCGAGTCCTACCTGGCCGGCAGGCACGGAGGCCGCCAGGTGGAAGCAGACGCCAGGGGCCGGACCGTGCGGATTATGGACACCGTCCCCCCGAAGCCGGGCGCCAATGTTTTTCTCTCTCTGGACATGCGCCTCCAGAAAAAGGCGGAAGAGCTTCTGGACGGTCGTCCCGGAGCCATCGTGGCAGTGGAGGCCGACACCGGAAGAATTTTGGCCATGGTGTCCAGCCCCACGTACGACCCGAACCTGTTTGTGGACGGCATGACCCAAAAGCAGTGGAATGAGCTGATCAAGGATCCGGACCATCCGCTGGAAAACAAGGCCATCCACGGAGGTTATGCGCCCGGCTCCACTTTCAAGATGATCACCGCCATGGCCGGCCTGGAAGAAGGGAAAATCGACAGTCATACGGAATATAACTGCCCGGGCCGCCTGAAATTCGGAGATCGCTATTTTAGATGTTGGAGGCATTGGGGGCATGGAAGTTTGGAGGTTACGGAGGCCATCGCCCAGTCTTGCGACGTCTTCTTTTATAAGGTCGGCCTGGATGTGGGCGTGGACAAGATAGCCGAATACGCCAGGGGGTGCGGCCTGGGCCAGGTTACGGGGCTGGGGCTGGGCAACGAGTCGCCGGGAGTGGTCCCGGATAAAGCGTGGAAGCGCCGCGTTTACAACAAACCCTGGTACCAGGGCGAAACCCTGTCCGTAGCCATAGGCCAGGGCGCAAACTTGACCACCCCATTGCAAATGGCCCTGTTGGCCGCCGCCATCGGCAACGGAGGCTCTCTGTACCGCCCCATCATGGTGGATCGGGTGGAAAGCCCGGAAGGGGATGTCATCCAGGCCTTTTCACCGACGATAAGAACAAAGCTGCCGGTAAGCATGGCCAATCTGGAACTGATCCGAGAAGGCATGTGGGGAGCGGTTAACGGCCCCCGCGGGACGGCGCGGGGCATCTGCCCCGAGTCGCTGGCCATTTCGGGAAAGACCGGGACGGCCCAGGTGGTTGGGCGGAAGGACCGGGATAAATTCCTGAACGAGTTGACCGACAAAATCAAGTACCAGGACCATGCGTGGTTCATCGCCTATGCGCCCAGGGAAGACTGCAAAATAGCCGTGGCGGTTTTTATCAAGCACGGAGGGCACGGAACGGCCTGCGCCCCCCTGGCCAGGGATATAATCAAGGAGTATATGGACGGAAAGAACCCCCCCGGCGCAAAGGACGCCTCCACCCCGGCTGAAACGCCGGAAAATCTCGATGAAACCGACTTGCAAGACAGGGAGTGACGCCGCCCATGTTTGATAGAAGATTGCTTCAGTATTTTGATTGGGGGCTTTTGCTCCTCATCCTCATTATTATGGGGGTGGGGCTCATGACCTTGTACAGCGCCGTAGCCTCCAGCGCCAATCCGGCTGAAATTCGAATCTATTACAAGCAGTTGACGTGGTTCGGCATTGGCCTGGGCGCTATGATCATTTGCTTTTTGCCCCATTATAATGTACTGGATCGTTGGGTGTGGGTCGTTTACGCCATTAGCCTTTTTCTGCTGATTCTGGTATTGGTGGTCGGGAAGAAGATTTCCGGCTCGGTCAGATGGCTGAGCCTGGGGCCCTTTACCTACCAGCCGTCCGAGTTCGCAAAACTGGCTATCATGGTGGTTCTGGCCCATCATTATTCTCAGAACATCCGCACCGGCGGCCTCGGTTTTGTGGATCTCATAAAACCGTTTATATACATGCTGATTCCCTTTGTGCTTATTTTTATGGAGCCGGACCTGGGAACCGGGCTTTTGGTCATGCTAGTGGGAGGGGCCATGACGCTTTTTGTGGGCATTAGAAAGCGAACCATGGCTTGGCTGGCTGCGTTTTGCGCAGCCATCGGTCCGATCGCCTGGATTTACGGCCTCAAGCCGTATCAAAAGGCGCGCATTTTCACCTTTTTGGACCCGGACCGGGATCCGTTGGGGGCTGGGTATCATATTATACAGTCCAAGATCGCCATCGGTTCGGGGATGCTTACCGGCAAGGGATATCTCCAGGGCAGCCAAAAGTCCCTGGCTTTTCTGCCGGAGCAGCACACGGATTTTATATTTTCGGTTTTCGCCGAAGAATGGGGCTTGGCAGGCTCCCTGGTTCTTTTATTCCTGTTTTTGATGCTGATGATCTGGGGGCTTAACATCGCGTACCGCTCCCGGGATCCTTTTGGAGCCCTCCTGGCCACAGGCGTGACCGCCATGATCTTTTGGCAGGTCTTCATCAACGTGGGAATGGTCATGGGCCTCATGCCGGTGGTGGGGGTGCCCTTGCCTCTGGTAAGCTACGGAGGATCGTCCGTGCTGACAATCATGATGGGGTTAGGCCTGCTGCTGAATATAAGCATGCGCAGGTTCCTGTTCGAATAACAAGTAGGACACGAAGGAGAGTTGCATGAAACAGAAGAAAGTCAACGTGCCCATGAACACCTTCATCGGAGAGGGGTTCAAATTCGAAGGGGAGTTGACCTTTGACGGAACCATCCGGGTGGATGGGGAAATCAATGGTCGGGTCAAGAGCACGAACGGAGAAATCGTGGTGGGGGAAAAAGCTGTCGTGGAAGGCGATCTGGACGTGGGCAAGGTGGTGGTCGCCGGAACCCTGCGCGGAATGATCCAGGCCTCCTCGTGTGTGGAAATTCAGAAAAGCGGAAGAGTGGAAGGCGATATCGTCGCTCCGGTGGTGACCATTGAGAGCGGCGCTCTTTTTCATGGAAATTGCTCCATGAAAAACAAAGAATCCAAATCGGAAAAGACGGTGGAGCTTCCTCTGAAAAAGAATGCACTATAGACGCAAAGTCGGGTTTCAAAAAAAACTTTTGACAATTCCCGACTTACGGTGGTATACATCCGCGTCTTTAATTGGGTAGTGGAAAATTTCACGAGCTTAGCCTACGCGGGACGCCGCGGCTGGTAAGTTCTTGAATTTTATTTTGTTTTTAACTATCTGCGGGGCAAGAAGGAAATTCGTATGATTAAAGTTATCCCAGACATCACTGTCGTATGGCAGATTATCAATTTCCTGGTCTTGGTAGTGGTTCTCAACGTGGTCCTTTTCAAACCCATTCGTAAGGGGCTCCAGGAACGGAAGACCAAGTTCTCCGGCCTGGCTAGGGGAATTGAAACGGACAAAACAAAGGCTGCTGAGCAGGAGCAAACCCTGTCCACCAGCCTGTTGAAAGCCAAAAACGAGGGGGCAGCCAAAAAGGAAGCCATCGTCGCCGAGGCAACGGAACAGGAACAAGGCATCATTAATGAAATTAATGATAAAGCTGCCAAGGATCTGGAAGAATTGCGGGCAAAAATTGCCGGTGAGGTGAAGAATGCGGAAACCGCCTTGGAAAAGGAGGTTGACGCCTTTGCTGCAACCATTGGGGAAAAGATTTTAGGGAGGGCTTTATCATGAAGTTGTTAAAGGCTTTACCCCGGAAGAAGACCGCATGGCTGGGGCTTTGCCTCGCAGCCGTGATGATTTTCGCTCCGTGGACAATGGCCGGTGAGACTACAGCCCATGGAGAGGCCGCCGCTCATGCGGAAGCAGTGCATGCAGACGCTGCCCATGGCGAAGCCGCTCACGGAGAGGCTGCCGCTCACGGAGGAGAAGGCGGACACGGCGCTTCCGATTGGAAAACCTGGAAAGACATCGATTATCAGAAGGTTCTGAACTTCGCGATTCTTTTCGGGTTTTTGTTTTGGGTTGTTCGTAAGCCCGCCGGCGCCGCTCTGACCGGGCGCATCGAGGACATCCAGAAGGAACTGGACGACCTGGAAGCCCGCCGGAAAGCCGCCAGCGAAGAAGTCGCCGCCATCAACGCAAGGCTGCAGAATCTTGAGGGCGAAGCCCAAAAGATCGTGGACGACTATGTAGCTCAGGGCGAAGTCGCCAGGGAAAAGATCCTGGCCGAGGCCAGAAAGGCCGCCGACAGGCTGACCGATCAGGCGCAGCGCCACATGGAGCACGAAGTAGCCGACGCCAAGAAAAGGCTCCGGACGGAAATCCTGGAAAAAGCCATTGCCATGGGCGAGCAGCTTATTGCCAAAAACATTACCGAGCAGGATCAGGACAGGCTCGTGGGTGAATACTTAGATAAGGTGGTGACTCAGTGAAAAATCTAAAGGTGGCAAGACGTTACGCAAAGGCTCTGCTCCTGATTGGCAAGGAGGACGGGCAGGCAGAGGTCTATCGCGAGGAACTTGAGGCGTTCTCCTCCTTGTTCAAGGCCAACCCGGATTTGGAAGCCGCCATCAGCAACCCCATTTACGAAGCCAAAGGGCGTCAGGCCTTATTGCGCTCCGTGGTTGAGAAATCAGGGGTTTCAGCTGTGACAGCCTCCTATCTGCTGCTCCTCTTCGATAAGGGGCGGATCGGGTTTTTAGACGTCATTACGAGTGAGTACAAAGAAATGGCCGACGAACTCAAGGGAATCGCTCGCGCCAGCGTCTCGGCGGCTACAGAGCTGTCGAACGAGACTATAGAGAAGATACGTTCGGGACTGGGCCGGCTCACGGGCAAAGAGGTCGTGCTTACGGTCTCGCAAGACCCCGCTCTCATCGGCGGTATAGTGACCAAAATAGGGGACTTGGTCCTTGATGGGAGTATCCGGACACAGTTACTCAACTTAAAAGAAACTTTAAAAAGGAGTGAGGCGGTCTGATGGAAATTAGAGCCGAGGAAATCAGTCAGATTATCAAGGAGCAGATCAAGGATTACGACAAGAAAGTGGATCTTAGCGAGACCGGGACCGTGCTTTCCGTCGGTGACGGCATTGCTCGTGTCTACGGCCTTGAAAAGGCCATGGCCCTGGAGTTGGTGGAATTCCCCGGGGGCATCCTTGGTTTAGTGTTGAACCTGGAAGAGGACAACGTGGGTGTCGCCATTATGGGCGAAACCGTCCACATCAAAGAAGGCGATATGGTCAAACGGACCGGTAAAATCGCCCAGGTGCCCGTTGGGGAAGCCGTGCTTGGCCGTGTTGTTGACGGCGTGGGCGCTCCCATCGACGGCAAAGGTCCTCTGGACGCCACCGAAACCCGTATGGTGGAAATGGTGGCTCCCGGCGTCATCGCCAGGAAGTCCGTGCATGAACCCTGCTACACCGGCCTCAAGGCTGTCGACGCCATGACCCCGGTGGGACGCGGCCAGCGCGAACTTATCATTGGCGACCGTCAGATTGGTAAAACCGCGGTTGCGGTCGACGCCATTCTCGCCCAGAAAGACACGGACATCTACTGCATCTACGTGGCCTGTGGACAGAAAAAGTCCACGGTCGCCCAGGTTGTGGCGACTCTGGAAAAATACGGCGCCATGGAATACACCACCGTGGTTTCCGCTTGCGCCTCCGACCCTGCAACCCTCCAGTACCTGGCGCCTTACGCCGGTTGCGCCATGGGCGAATACTTCCGCGATAAGGGCAAACACGCCCTCATCATCTACGACGATCTTTCCAAGCAGGCTGTCGCTTATCGTCAGATCTCCCTGCTGCTCCGTCGTCCGCCCGGACGTGAAGCCTATCCCGGCGACATTTTTTACAATCACTCCAGGCTGCTGGAACGCGCCGCCAAGGTGAGCGATGAATTGGGCGCCGGTTCTCTGACCGCCCTGCCTATCATTGAAACCCAGGCCGGCGACGTTTCCGCCTACATTCCCACCAACGTTATTTCCATTACGGATGGCCAGATTTACCTGGAACCCGGCCTGTTCTTCGCCGGTGTTCGCCCCGCCATCAACGTTGGTCTGTCCGTCTCCCGCGTCGGCGGCGCCGCCCAGGAAAAGGCCATGAAGCAAGTGGCCGGAACCCTGCGTATGGACTTGGCCCAGTTCCGTGAACTGGAAGCCTTCGCCGCTTTCGGGTCCGACTTGGACGCAGCAACCCAGAAGCAGTTGAAGCGCGGCGAGCGCCTGGTGCAGATCCTGAAGCAACCCCAGTACGCTCCTCTTCCGTTGGAAAAACAGGTCGCTATCCTGTTTGCCGGCGCAAATGGCTTCCTGGATGCTTTCCCTGCGGACAGCATGGCTAAATACGAAGCCGGCATGTATTCCTTCCTGGAAAGCAAGTACCCTGACGCCATGGGCGCCATAGCCAAGGAACGCAAGATTTCCGACGAAACCGACGCGTTGCTTAAGAAGGCTTTGGAAGAGTATGGCAAGGAATTTCAGGATACCATCCAGTAAAAATGACTCTCGCCGGGGCCCTGAGCCCCGGAACGGGAAGAAGGTGTAAATATGCCAAGCTTAAAGGATGTTCAAAACAAAATATCCGGCGTTAAAAAGACCAGGCAGATCACCAAGGCTATGAACATGGTGGCTGCTTCCAGGCTCCGCGGCGCCCAGCTGAAAATGGAAGCCTTCAGGCCTTACGCCGACAAGTTCGGACAGGTGCTGGGCAGCCTGGCTGAACGGGCGGGGGAAGACGCAAGTCCTCTTCTTACGCCTAAGGATAAGGTGAAGAAAATCCTTCTGGTCTTGTGCACGTCTGACCGCGGCCTCTGCGGCGGGTTTAACATCAACCTGATCGAAAAGGCTGAAGACTTCCTGGCCGGGCTGGACTCGGACGTGGAATTTGACTTGGTCAACTTCGGCAAGAGGGGACGCGACTGGGCCAAAAAGGAAGGATATAATAGAATTCAGGAACATTTGGGAGTGGTGGGCGCAAAGTTCGGTTTCAGCGTGGCCTCCGACTCCGGCGCCACTTTTATCCAGAAGTTCCTGGAAGGGGAGTATGACGAAGTGCACATCGTCTATTCCGAATTTGTCAGCATGGGCAAGCAAGTGCCGACTCTGCAGCAACTGATCCCCATTCCGCCTATTGAGACTGAGGAAGTTGTTGAAGAAGAAGATCAGGGCTACCTCCCTGAGCACATTTGCGAACCTTCTGCAGACGCTCTTTTGGCAGACCTGCTGCCTCGCAACGTGTACGTTCAGATCTACAAGGCGCTGTTGGAAACCTCCACCAGTGAGCAAGCCGCTCGTATGACAGCTATGGACAACGCCACCAAGGCTTGCAACGACATGCTGGACGAGTTGACGCTGATGTACAATAAGGCCAGGCAGGCCGCCGTCACCACGGAGCTTATGGACATCGTGGGCGGCGCTGAGGCCCTTAAGGGTTAACACATAAAATAATACCAAACGGTTTTCCAATAGACTTTAGGAGGTCTTTTGATGGGAGAGAACATAGGAAAAATCACACAGGTTATGGGACCGGTGGTTGACGTGGAGTTTGAGCAGGGCAACCTGCCCAACATCCTGACCGCGCTTCTTATCACCAACCCGACCATCAACGACGAAGCTGACAACCTGGTTGTTGAAGTTGCTCAGCATCTTGGCGATAACGTGGTGCGCACCATTGCTATGGACGTTACCGACGGTCTGGTTCGCGGCATGCCTGTAAAGGACACCGGCGATCCTATCATGATGCCCGTCGGCGAGGCCGTTCTCGGCCGCGTGCTGAACGTTGTGGGCCGCCCCGTGGACGGATTGGGTCCTGTCAGCCAGGAAAAAATGCTGCCTATTCATAGGTCGGCGCCCAAATTTACCGAACAGGACACCACCGTTCGCGTTCTTGAAACCGGCGTAAAGGTTATTGACCTGCTGGTGCCCTTCCCGCGCGGCGGTAAAATGGGCATGTTCGGCGGCGCTGGCGTGGGCAAGACCGTTATCATGATGGAAATGGTCCATAACATCGCCATGCAGCACGGCGGTATCTCCGTGTTCGCGGGCGTTGGTGAAAGAACCCGTGAAGGAAACGACCTTTACCACGAAATGAAGGAAGGCGGCGTTCTTCCCAAGGCTTCTCTGGTTTACGGCCAGATGACTGAGCCCCCCGGAGCCCGCGCCCGCGTGGCTTTGTCCGCTCTGACTTCTGCTGAATACTTCCGTGATCAGGAAGGTCAGGACGTGCTGATCTTCATCGATAACATTTTCCGTTTCACCCAGGCCGGCTCCGAGGTTTCCGCTCTGCTCGGCCGTATGCCTTCCGCGGTTGGTTACCAACCGACCCTGGCCGTCGACCTTGGCGAACTCCAGGAACGCATCACCTCCACGGATAAGGGCTCCATTACGGCTGTCCAGTGCGTGTACGTGCCTGCTGACGACTTGACGGACCCCGCACCCGCAACCACATTTGCTCACTTGGACGGAACCGTCGTTCTTTCCCGTCAGATCGTGGAATTGGGCATCTACCCCGCCGTGGATCCGCTGGACTCTTCGTCCCGCATCCTCGACCCGGGTTACCTGGGCGACGAACATTACGGAGTCGCTCGCACGGTGCAGCAAATGCTGCAGAAATACAAGGAACTCCAGGACATCATCGCCATTCTGGGTATGGACGAACTGTCTGACGAAGACAAGATCACCGTCGCCAGGGCGCGTAAGATCCAGAGATTCCTGTCCCAGCCTTTCTTTGTGGCCGAGAACTTCACTGGCAAGCCCGGCAAATACGTAAAGCTGGAAGACACTGTTCGCGGCTTCAAGGAAATCGTGGATGGCAAGCATGATGACCTGCCGGAACGCGCTTTCTACATGGTCGGCGGTATCGAAGAAGCTATCGAAAACGCCAAGAGCATGGCAGATGCCGCGTAGCGGTATGACCGCATAAAAAAGAGGATATTATGGCTGGCAATATTTTACTTGAAGTAGTCACGCCCGAGAAGATCGTGGTAAGTGAGACTGTTCAGACCGTAACCGCCCCAGGCAGCGAAGGCGAGTTCGGCGTCCTGGTCGGTCATACCCCTTTTCTCGCCACCTTGAAACTAGGTACCTTGAACTTCAAGGACGAGACGGGAAAGGTGCGTGCGGTCTTTATCAACGGCGGTTTTGCGGAAACTTTGCCTAACAAAGTCACTGTCTTGGCCGAATCAGCGGAACGTCGTTGCGACATTGACGCGGATCGCTGCAGATTGGCTTTGGAGAGAGCCCAGCAGAGGCTTGAGTCCAAGGAGACCGCAGTGGACTTTGAAAGGGCCAAACGCGCTCTTGCCAGGGCTCAAACCCGCATGAGCCTTGCCGAATCCAGAAAAATGGACGGCTTTCAATAAAAACATCCGCTCAATCTTTGTGTTTGAGCTGACAAAAAATCAGGGGGGTGGTTGCCGCCGCGTGACCGCCCCCTTTTTGCGTTTATGGGTTCGCACTAGAGCATAGAGAAAAACCGCTTGACTTATATTTGCAGGGGTCGTTATACTCCGCCCATGCTCGGGAGAATAGGAGGTATTTTGGACGAGGCAAGCATCTTTCAAGAATTCGATAGGTTAGAGAGCAAAATTAACGGACTCATTCAGCAGTGCGAGACGTTAAAACGGCAAAATGCCCAACTGGAGGCCAGCAATAGTTCACTGGCCGAGGAGTTGTTGCAAAAATCTGAAGCTGAACAAAAGCTCGTAGAAGAACGGAATTTGGTGCGGTCCCGTATTGACGGCCTCCTGGCCCGGGTTAACGAGTCAATAGGCACGGAACAGGAACAGGAAGAAGAGTATAACATCGAATAGGCGAGACATAAGGGAGCTGTAAACGTCGTTGGATGGACAGCTACACATAGAGATCCTGGGACAAAACTTTACCTTTGAAACTCAGGGTGACCGGGAAAAAGCCCAAAAAGCGGCGGAATTTTTGGCCCATAAAGTCCAGGCGGCAAGCAAAGCGCTGGACGGACCAAACACGGCGGCTAATAAAATGGGCGTCCTGGTGCTTGCAGCGTTGGATCTGGCGCACTCTTATTTGGAACTTAAAGAGTCCCATGAAGGGTTTCTGGATCAAATAGGGTCCCGATCAGAAAGACTGTTGCAACGTATGGAAAATAAGGGACCTGGAGGGGAAGATAGAGGGGGGTCGAGTACGCCTAAAAGCGGCGGCGTATAAGCCGCGTCTTAGGCATGGGCGCCGTCGGTTCTATGCAATTTAATAGGAGAAGAGCCCCTGCCGTGTGCGTGATCGGCAAAAATCCCTTGCTCCAACATTTTATCGAAAGGGAGCCGGTATCCAGTACTCTGTGTGCAAGTTCCGCAATGTACGGAAAAGCCTAATGATGTTGGGAGGCTCCCACCTGTGCAAAACAGGTTCAAGGATTTTGCCGGACACGGCAATGTGCGGGGGCTTTTCTCTTTTCAAACGGGTTCTTTCTTCTCTTGCAGGCCGATAAGGGCAATTTTACGGCTGACCTAATATTAAGTCGTCTCGCCTGTTTCATTTCCAGACTCTTCCAAATTATTACCGGAGCCTCAACAACTTAATCGCCGGCAGGCGCGCGTGCTGGGGGCGTAAATCTTAAAGATTTACGGCGCATTAGATGTTTGCGCAACATTTCACGCTGCGGCCTGCTTGGGAGGAAACCATATGGATGGAACTACAATTGTTGTTGTGTTGTTGGTCGCCCTTGGCGGGGTGGCTGTGGGCATCATTGTGTATGCCCTTATCAGAAAAAAAGCCGCAGCAGATAAGTTGGGCAGGGCGAAAGCCAAATCAGAGCAAATTCTGGAAGAAGCGCGGATAGCTGCGGAAAACACTCTCAAGGCCGCCCAGGTCGAAGCGAAGGACGTAATTCTTCAGGCAAAAGCGGATTTTGAGGCGGAGGCCAAAGAAGCACGCAAGGAAATCAAGCAACTGGAAGCTCGTCTGGTTCAAAAGGAAGAAAACCTGGACCGGAAGTCGGAGCAGCTTGATAAAAAGGAAAGCGACGTCGCCGGCAGGGAAAAAGGACTGGTAAAAAGAGAACAAAAAATGGTTGCCCAGGAAGAACAGGCGCAACAGCTTTTGGAAGCCAGGACCCAGGAATTGGAGAGAATCGCCGGACTCACCGCCGAGCAGGCCAAAGATACATTGGTCCAGGCCATGGAAAGCGAAGCCCGTCACGAAGGGGCCAAGCTCATAAAGCGCATTGAGATGGAAACCAATGAGATTGCCGATAAAAAAGCCAAGGAAATCATTTCTACGGCAATCCAAAGATACGCTGGCGACTATGTAGCCGAAAAGACGGTGTCCGTCGTGGATCTTCCTTCTGAGGAAATGAAAGGAAGGATCATCGGCCGGGAAGGGCGGAACATCAGGGCTCTTGAAGCCGCCACCGGTATAGACCTGATCGTGGATGACACCCCGGAAGCGGTTATTTTGTCGGGATTCAATCCCGTTCGCCGCGAAGTCGCCCGCTTGTCGCTTTTGCGCCTTATTGCGGACGGCCGCATCCATCCCGCTCGCATAGAGGAAGTGGTGAAAAAGGTCGAAAACGAGGTGGAAAACACCATCCGCGAATCCGGCGAACAGGCCACTTTCGACCTTGGCGTACACGGGATCCACCCGGAATTGATCAAATATCTCGGCCGGCTGAAATACCGCACCAGCTATGCGCAGAACATGCTGCAACATTCCATAGAGGTCGGGTTCCTATGCGGAATTATGGCCTCCGAGCTGAACTTGAACGTCAAGCAGGCTCGCAGGGCCGGGCTGCTTCATGATATCGGCAAGGCCGTGGACCACGAAGAGGAAGGGCCCCACGCCCTGATTGGCCAGAGACTCTGTAAGAAATGCGGGGAGTCTCCTAAAATCATCCATGCCGTGGGCGCACACCACGAGGATATTCCGCCCAGTTCGGTCCTGGCCGTGCTCGTCCAGGCTGCAGACGGACTGTCCGGCGCCAGACCCGGCGCGCGTCGCGAGATGTTTGAAAGCTATATTAAAAGGTTGGAGGATCTTGAAAAGATCGCCAACTCCTTTGAAGGCGTCGGCAACACCTTTGCCATACAAGCAGGCAGGGAGTTGCGCATTATCGTGCAGGGGGAAAAAATCACCGATGATCAGTCGGTGCTTCTTGCCAGGGATGTTGCCAAGAAAATTGAAGACAGCCTTACCTTCCCGGGGCAAATCAAGGTTTGCGTCATCCGGGAGACCAGAGCGGTCAGCTACGCCAGCAAGTAAGGCTTTAATCAAGGCGAAGGTATAAAAATGAATGTTTTACAAACCCTGAAAGAACGGGGCTTTATAGAGCAAACCACCCATGACCAGGAACTGGAGGATCTTCTTTCCGGAGAACAGGTATCCTGTTACATCGGGTTCGACCCTACGGCGTCCTCCCTTCATGTGGGAAGCTTGGTGCCCATCATGTCCCTGGCTCATATGCAGAGGGCGGGGCACAGGCCCATTGCGTTGGTCGGCGGCGGCACCGGACTTGTCGGCGATCCAAGCGGCAAGACCGAAATGCGCAAGCTGCTCACCCTGGAAGACGTAAACAATAACGCAGAGGGCATCCGGGCTCAACTGGCCAGGTTCATCGATTTTGACAAAGGCGCGGTTCAGGAGAACAACGCCAATTGGCTGGTAGGACTGAAATACATAGAATTCCTACGGGACTTCGGGCGCCATTTTTCGGTAAACCGGATGATCAAGGCGGAATCCTATCGAATGAGGCTGGAGTCGGAAGAGGGGCTGAGTTTTATTGAGTTCAACTACATGCTTCTCCAGGCTTATGACTTTTTGCACTTGTTCGATGAGTACGGCTGCCAGCTCCAGATGGGCGGCAGCGACCAGTGGGGCAACATCGTCGCCGGAATTGATCTGATACGCCGGGCCAAAGGCGGCTCCGCTTACGGGATCACTTTTCCGCTCATCACCACCTCCGCCGGCATCAAAATGGGCAAGACGCACAAAGGGGCGGTGTGGCTGGACCCGGAACGGACTTCTCCTTACGAGTACTTCCAGTTCTGGGTGAACACCCATGACGACGACGTGCCCAGGTTCCTGGCTCTCTTCACCTTTTTGCCCATGGAGCAAATAAACAAGGTGAAAGACCTGGACGGGGCGGAGCTTAACCTGGCCAAAACCATCCTGGCTTTTGAAGCCACAACGCTCGCCCATGGCAGGGATCAGGCGGTGGGCGCCCTGGAAGCCGCTTATAACATGTTCGGCGCCAGGGAAATTCCAGCCGACCTCTTGGCTGATAGCTCCATTCCACGGGAAGGAGCGGCCAAGGCCGAGGATTCCGTGCCGACGACGGTCATGGAACAGGCCAGACTGCAGGAAGGCGTCCCGGCTTTTGAGTTATTTGACGAAATCGATCTATGCGCCTCCAGGGGGGCGGCCAGACGGCTTTTGGGCCAGGGCGGCGGCTACGTAAACAACGAACGTATTGATTCTTTTGACTATAAAATCTCCATAGTTGACATGAAGGATAAAGAGATTATCCTACGCGCTGGGAAAAAGAACTATCATCGCCTGGTGTTGTCGGAAAAATAAGTCCGATAACGTAAAAAGGGGATTGACAAGTTTATTAAAATAGTGTTTAAAACGACTTTCTCGAACGGGCGAAACTGCGGCCTGGGAAAACATCCAGGCCGCGCTTTTGTTCCTGCAGAGCGCGCGAGCTGAGCGGAATTGTGACATTGGAGGCAACGCTTCCTGACAGCCGGTTGGCCAATTACTAAGCGCGCTTTTTTATTGGGACCTATTTAGCAGCAACGGCTTGCGGTAATACGGAAACAATAAAGTCACAAAGCAGGGTTTGAGAGATCAAGGGAGGCAAAGCCCCCTTAACCCGGCAGGCCAATATGAACATAGAGCGCAACCGGGTTCCCCATAAGAATTTCGACAGGCGGCGGGTCATAACATTTCTTGCCGAACCACCGAGATATAAAACAAAACAGGAAAGCACCCGTCTACCATCTAAGGTGGGCTGATTTTATGAGCCCTCCACAGATTCGTGCGCGCCTGATTTTGTGTGCAGCGTCAAGATGCACGGCATAAAAGATTGTGCTTGACAAGGCGGCGCAGGAAAGAATATAAGCCGCTTCGTCCACAGGGAACGGCGCCCAAACGGGAGAGCCGCCCAGGTGGAAAAAGCAGTACAAACGCAGTAAACATAGCAGTACCCGGCAAAGCGGGATGAGGCGAAAAAAGCCTTGACAGCGGAGCCTGCCACGAGCTAAACACTGCTCGTCTTTCGGAGCTCGAAAGAAAAACTTGAGAGCGAAGAAAACATGACATAGGCAAGCAAAAAACGATTGACAAGAGAATAACAACTCTGCTAAATAATCGGGCTTGTCAGCAGCGAAAAGCGCTGCGAGCGGGACAGAGGTCCTGCGGGTTTGATCTTTGAAAACTAAATAGCGAAAACAGTCATACGGGCCTTTGAAGAAAGAAAACTAACCGCCCTACGGGGCGGACGGATCAATTTAATTGGAGAGTTTGATCCTGGCTCAGAATGAACGCTGGCGGCGTGCTTAACACATGCAAGTCGTACGAGAACTCCCTTGCTTGCAAGGGATAGTAAAGTGGCGCACGGGTGAGTAACGCGTGGGTAATCTACCCTTGGATTCGGGATAACATTGCGAAAGCGGTGCTAATACCGGATA
>NZ_AUCT01000040.1:0-45000 GCF_000429905.1 Desulfatibacillum aliphaticivorans DSM 15576
GAGGGCGGTTTGCTGGAATTACCGGAGTTCTTGTTGAGCTGGGCTTCCAATTTTTCAATGCGTTTGTTTTGCTGTTGAATGATTTGGCCCTGTTCCTGAACAAGCTGGGTGAGTTGGTCCACGGATTGTTGAAGCTGTTGGACGGTGCGTTCCAGATAGAGCACATACTCACGCATAGGTTGGGGAGTGAGTTGCCAGTCCAGGTCGGATATGGGGCGCTTGGGTTTCATGAAACAACCCTAGCACATAACACAGAGGACGTCTAGTAGGAATAATTCCTAAGTAGGACTTTTTTTAGCCCCCTGAACGCTTACGCTTTTTCTGCCTAATAGATCCCACGGGGGCGAACACGGCCGTTTTTTAAAAAAAGACATGGCGGTCGGCTCCGTTCTGGCAGCTTTCCTTCTGATTTTTCCGATCTCCGCAGGCACAGGCGCTCATAAAATAAAGTCCTATTCCGGAGAATTTGAAGCCTATAGAGAAAAACTCATTCATTCTGATGCGCAGGAACCCTTGGATGTCATGGTCGCTGAATTGGAGAGTTTTATTGATCACAGCTTTTCAATTCAATCTTCGATGAAGCCAAGGACCCAAGAAGCCCTTAAGAATGCAGAAAAAATGATCACAATATTGGAATTTTTCTTCATTCGCCTTCAACGCTTGCAAGCCCTCCAGATGCAAACCGAAGCAGGCGTCTCTCCTGATTTCACGGACGCATCGCTGGCCGGGCTTCAGCATCGTATAATGACGGATTTTAAAAAGAGAACCTCAAACGAAAGAACCGGGGTGACTTCACACGCTTTTCAAGTCTGGCTGCACCTTACTCAGACGTCCGTTAAATTGGTTAAGGACAAAAAAATAAAACCCTTTATGAAATGCATGAATGAATCCTTTGAGGTTCTGAATGATCAGTTAGCCATTTATATGGGGGAAAACTTTCTTACGCCTCCCATTCATGTCGACCAAATTTTTAACGCTCCAAATTACGCCGAATTCCCTGCGGATTATAAAAGCGTCTCAAAGGAAAAGCTGGAGGAGTATGTCACAATTAGCGTGAGCGAAAATGGGTTTATAACTTTCACAGTCAAGGCAAATGAAGAGTTTCCGGCCTGGACGGCTGGAAAAACAGTCGTGTTTATTCCCACGGCCACCAAAAAAATCGATTTTCGGGGTAAAGTAAAATACTTGTTCAAAATAAAAAGAGTCGGAGGAAACCTGCAAGACGCCTTTCTCGAGGAAAGAAATGTCCTATATTAAGCGACGCGCCAGTTTAAGCTGCAATTGTGACAAATAGAGCATTTTACAAAGACTCTCAAAGACGCCCTTCGTCGACCGCCCAGGCGCCCCTTTTGAGCGCTGCAATCGCCGATTTGTTCGCCGCCCGCTTGAGACCAGTGTTAACCTTGAGAAAATATATTATTCATGGAACCTCAATACAACATCATTTTCAGGGGTGAAGTCCTAAGCGGCAAGGATCCGAAAAACGCCCAAAAGGTCTTCACCGCGGTATTCAAGCAACAAGCGCCCAAGGTGTTGGCCTCCATGAACGGAGGCGCCCCGTACATCCGAAAAAACCTGACTTTGGACCAAGCCAGAAAGTTCAAGGCCGTCTTTGACAAGGCGGGAGCGCGGATACAGGTTGTAAAAACCTTCAAATGCCCGGATTGCGGCCATATCCAGAAGACCAACAGCCAGTGCGAAAAATGCATGAATCTGAAAATGGAGTTCGAGTCCGGCCCGGAGCCGGACCAGCCTGACGAACCTCCATCCAAGGCGGCTGTCAGCCCAAAGTCCCCCAAGGGCGGCGGGCCTGCTCCGACTTTTTCCACAAAAAGACTGAACCAGTTCGCCGCCTATAAAGTTGTCTTTAAAGGGCAAATTCAGGCGGGATTTGACCAGGAGACGGTTAAGAAAAACCTGGCTAACGAGTTCAAGACCGACGTCTTTAAAGTAAACGCCCCGTTTGCAGGGGGGGACGATTATCACCAGGGGCAGTTAAATGGGATAAAGGCCGAGGAACTGCGGGAACGATTTGAACGCGCCGGCGCCATAGTGGACGTGATCGAAACCGTCAAGTGCCCCATGTGCGGCAAGGTTTTGGAGGCGGGGGAAAACTGTCCGGATTGTTTTGAGGAGCACGAGGGCCCGGAAATTGAGGACGTAGGCTATGTAAGCAGCGTCCCGGAGTCCTCCAAAATAGAGAGGGAAAAATCCACCTTTGGGGAGGGGACGGGGGAGAAAGAGGAATTTCGCCAGGAAGCCGTCAAACGATTCAGAAGGGGCGCCATACTATTATCCCTTTTATTTGCCTGGGCTTATTATGCCGGAAAGGGCATGGCCTTTGATTTCGATTTTTCCTATCTCCTTTCCGCCCCCTACTTTTGCAGAGGCTGTTTTTTTACGGCCAGGGCGAAAGGCTATTCCAAATGGCTCTGGCCTCTGGGGCTGCTCCTGTTAATCGGCGTTGGCGTCATGTATTTATTGCCGGACAAAACAAGCGGCGAAGGCAAAACGCAAAACGCCGACAAGCCGTTTTATAAAAAGGATTATGTCTGGGGCGCTGTTTGTCTGGCTGTAATGGCTGTTTTGCCCCTGGAAGACGTGGTAACGCATTTCAGATACAATGCTGCACTAAAAAAAACGAACCTGATTTTGCAAAACGCCAGCGACATGTCTTATAAAACGCCTCCAATGGAGCAGGCTGACGAGTTAATTGCTCATTTAGATGATTTATTTTCCATACTCAGTTACAGCAAAGTAACTTCCCACAAGGCGATACTAATTCGCGAAGAATTTACTTCCATACTGGAACATTTTTTCATCGGGCTGCAAGGCAAGCATCTCAGGCAAAGCGTGTCGGCGGAAGGGGTTTTGGAAGGATACTCCGTGGAGGAAATTTTTCATCTTAAAAAGAAAGTGATCGAAGCGTTTGAAGAAATGGTCCTGGACGAGCCCACAACTTTAATGGAGCACACGTACATCGTTTGGTACATGGTTACGCACAAAAAGGACATACCGGAAAATTTCCCCAAGCAATTCATGCAAGAGCTTGACTCCAACATAGACGCGATAATGGATAACCTGAAAATATACATGGAAGAGAATTATCTGGCGGCGCCCATCCATGAAGACCAGATTTTCAATCCCCAGAACTACGCCTCGGACCCCAATGAGTACAATCCAAGGTCCAGGAAGGTGATTGAAAAAATGGCAACCATCAGCATCGACAAGTTTTCAGGCATTCACTTAGTGTTCAAGGAGACTCCGTTTACGCCAAAGGCATTTGTAGGCGCCCGCCTTGTGTTCATTCCCAAGGTCCACAAGGAATTTAATAATAACCGCGAAACGCATTTATACCGTTATTTCAGGGTTGGAGGCGACCTTCCGGACTACCTGCTTGGAAAAAGGGACGTCCTGGCGAGAGCGTCATATAAAATGGTTGAGAGACATAGGGTTTATCAAAAACACCACCCTTTACTGACCAGATAATCCTTTAAACCGCCGCAAGTCAGGTTTTATGGACGATATTCAAGCACTGTCCCAGAGCGGGCGATACGGGAACCCGAAGTTGATAGGCTCCGGCGCCACGGCCAACGTGTATGCGGCTCGCAACCTGAAGACCGGCCGGGACGTTGCGGTGAAAATCCTGCATCCCAGCCTGGCCCGGGACGCCGCCAACCTGGAGCAATTCAAGCGGGAGATTCAAATAGCCCGGCTGGTGAAGCACCCCGGCATGGTTCCGGTTTACAACATGATGCGCCTGAAAGGGCGGGTTTGCATGGAAATGGAGCTGCTGCGGGGCATGACCCTGAAGCAGTATCTCCACGGTCAGGGAAGATTGTCCCTAAGCCTGGCCGCTAAAATCGGGACGAAAATCGCCGGCATCCTCCAGGCGTGCCACAAAAACAACGTCATTCACCGGGACCTGAAGCCGCAAAATATTTTCCTCACCAAGGACGGACGGGTGAGAATCCTGGACTTTGGCATCGCCAAGATGACGGCCGTAAGCGATCTGACCAAGACCGGGGTTTCTCTGGGCACCCCGGAATACATGGCGCCGGAGCTGTTCGCCGGGTCGTCGTCGGACCCCCGAACCGACTTGTACAGCCTGGGGATCATCCTTTTTGAAATGATCGCCGGCCGCCCGCCTTTTCAGGGGGACTCCATCGCCGAGCTGTTCACCACCCATCTAAGGACTCCGGTTCCCAATCTCCAGGAGTACAATCCTCAAACCCCGGCCTGGCTGAAAGAGGCCGTTAACAAGCTGCTGGAAAAAAATCCGGTCAACAGATACCAGTGCGTGGAGGAGTTCCTGCTGGATTGCAAAACCCGAAATGTGGCCGCCAATGCCCTGCCCAGCCTGAACAAGGCGCCCTGCATCCATTGCGGGAATGAAACCATCAAAAACCTGCCTTTTTGCGTTTTTTGCGGGTTCGGCTTTTCCCAAGCCTCGCGGGACGGAAGATTCCGGCTGATTCGCAATGTGGGCCATCGGAACTTCCGCATACCTCAATCCGAAAAGCGGGAGTTGCTGTCCTTTATTAATGAAACCTTTGACCTGGATTTGAAAAAGATTCCCGCCCACCGAAAGGTCCTGCTTACGGGCGTGGACAAAATGTTTGCGGAGCTGGTTCAAAAAAAGGCGGAAAGGAAAAACATCTTTCTGCAAGTGCACGAGATTTCGGGCGTCAAAGACTCAACCACGGAAGCGCTCCGGCTGACGACCTTCCTGCTTCCCATTCTTTATCTGATCTTATTTCTGCGTTATTTCGTCCTTCTCATTTTTGAAGTCACCACCCGGGTCTCCTCTCTGCAATTTATACTGCCGCTTATAGTGGCGGTCGTCGCCGGCGCATTAGTGTTCGCCATATCAGCCTCCATTATCGTCCGATCAAGCCTGGAGCCCATTCTCAAGCATAAGGACATCTTCTCAAAGGATTTGTTCCAGGACGCCAAATGGCTTCGCAATGTGTCCGACGCCCTGCAAAAACCCAGGACCGATGAAATGCGATTGACGCTGGCGCAAAGCATTGAGCGGATCCTTCTGCTTAAGGAAAACGCCGGCGACGTTCCGGGCCAGGGCCTGGAAATGGAAAAAATGAAGGAATTGATTCTTATCAGCGCCCGCGTAGCCAACCTGGCCAGCGAGGTGGACAACGTGCTCACGCAAATTGACTGGCACGGACTGGACGCCGAGCGCCTGACGGACAAGGCCTTGAAAGGCGACATGTTCTACATGGACCTCTTGGTGCAATATCAGGATTTGCAGGAAAAGCGCGACTCCCTCATGGCCCGGTTCAACGAATTGCGCTTTACCCTGAATCGCTTGTGCTCCCAGACCCTGGTTTTGAAAATGGAATTGGAGCGGGACGTGCTGGAGGAATATGAATCCGGCCTGAAATCCCTTGAAATGGAGCTTGGCGCATTAGCTGAAGTGAGGCTGGAGGTGACATTCCTGGTATGAGCGCCTTTAATGATCTGAAAAAAGGCAGCGTGCTAAAAAAGCGCTACCGGATAGAAAGGGTTCTTGGCAGCGGCCATAGCTCGGTCGTTTATGAAGCGGTGGACATGCGGTCCGACACCCTTGTCGCTATTAAGGTCATGGATCCGCTTCTCAACCTGGACTCCACCATCCAGGAGCGTTTTCTCCGGGAAGTGCAAATCCTTCAGCCCATTAATCATCCGAACATCATCCAGGTTTACGACGCATTTGAAACTCAGGGCTGGCGCTGCATCAGCATGGAGATCGCCCCGGGCCGGGACGGGAAGGAATACATCAGCCAAAGCGGCCCCATGCCTTTTACCGTATTCCTGAAAATCATGGATCAACTTTTAGACGCCCTGGCCGCTTGCCACGATAAGGGCGTCGTGCACCGGGACGTCAAGCCTCAAAACATAGCCATAGATGAGGAGCATCATCTCAAGCTGCTGGATTTCGGCATCGCTAAAATGAATACCATGAGCGACCTGACCAAAACCGGCACATCCCTGGGCACCCCGGAATACATGGCGCCGGAAATCTTCCGAAAAGGAGCGTCGTTCGACCCCAGAATAGACATCTACGCCGTGGGCCTGGTTATGCACGAGTTTTTGTCCGGCAAATCCCTGTTTCAGGCCAAAACGCTGAACGCCTTGTTTCAATTGCATCAAACAGGGGACAGAGCGCCCGTAACCGAAATGAGGCCGGACCTGCCTGACTGGATCGATTCCATCATCGCCAAGTGCCTGGAGCCCGACCCGGCGGAGCGGTATCAGTCGATTATTGAACTTCGAAGCGACATCAACAAAAGCAAAATGGCGTCCGCCCATTTGCAAAGACAGGCTGAACCGGCGCTTTGCAGCAATTGCCGAGCCAAGTTGTTCGCCCATACGCCTTTTTGCTGCCAATGCGGGGCCTTCGCCGAAGTCAAATTGACTCCCGGCGAGTACTCCCTGATCATCCAGGAATGCGGGGAGCATAGGCGGCTGGCGAAGTTTCTGGAAAAAACGCATAAGAAGGTTTCGGCCAAAGAGGTGGAAAAAAGCCTGGAAAAGCCTCCGGTGCTGGTTGCCAAAAACGTCAGCAAAGAGACGGCGGAAAGGCTTGCGGCGGACTTGTCGCTGTTTCCTTGCCGCACCCTGGTTACCAACCGTCTGTCTCAATCCTTTAAGCTGCCGGATTATTACGCTGCCATAGCATTTGTTTTGCCTCTGATCCTGATCATGTTCTCCGGAGCCAAAGCCAACGCCTTGCTGACGGCGGGCCTGGTCCTGCTTGCACTGGAAGCGGCCGCCTTTGCAATGTTCATGCGCAAAACCCGGCCGCTGATAAACATCAGCATCCAGGACGCCGGGCAGCCCCCGCCGCCAAGGGCCTTGGAATACGCTGAAAGAATCAAGGGGCTTTCCACGCCCAGATTCCGAAGCGCCATGGGAAACCTGTTCTCCAAATATTTCAGGATTCACAAAAAGGTCTCCCGGATGACCGGCGGAGAGCTTGAAGCCGAGGCGCTCGACCGGGTCATGGGCCTCGCCCTGGACAGCCTTAAAACCGCGGAGGAGTATATGCAGGCCCTAAGCTCCACATCCATTGCGGAGCTTAAGGAAAGGGAGTTTCGGCTTTCCACGCAAATAGAAATGGCAAAAAACGTGGAAACAACCGATAAGCTGATCAAGGCCAAGGCGGAATGCCTGTCTCAAATCACGATGTACCGGGAGATGGAGGACAAGTATCACAACCTGTTTACGTCCGTGACTCAGGCCAACGGGGCTTTGCAACGTTATGAAGATTCTCTGATGGACGCGTCGGAGGAAGGCATGATCAACGCTCTGGTGGAAAAAATGAACAACGCCCTGGTTATTGACGGAGATTTTCACTGACGAAAAAAGCCCCGGATGGATTTCCGGGGCCTTTATAATTCATGATGTTATTTCCGCGCTTAAGCGCGTTTTTTTTCGGCGGGTCTTAACGGCTCATTTTGGCTTTCAGGGCGGCCAGGGCGTCGTCGCCTTTTTTGTCGCGCTCCATGGCGGCGAACTTGGCCTCCAGAGCGTCGGAGGCGGGATCGCCCATCAACTCCACGGCGGCTTCCGCATCCGCTTCCATTGCCAGCACCTTTTCGTTCAATGCCTCCATGGCCGCCAAGGGGGAGCTTGCGTCGGTCGAGCCCATGCGGTCCGCCACGCTTTTCTTGGCTTCCGCCGCCTTATATTGGGCCGCCAGCAGGTTGTATTTTCTTTTGGAGTCTTCCACCTGCTTTTTCGCCTTGCCCAGGGATTGCTTCAGCTTTACCGTGGCGTCCCGCTGGGTTTCCCAATCTTTCAGGACTTCCCTTGCGCTGTCGGTAAACTCTTCCTTTTTCAGCAGGGCTTCCTTGGCCAGGAACTCATCGTCGTTTTCCAGGGCCAGCATGGCTTTCTTTTCCCAGGAGTCCGCTTTGGCGATTAAATCGTCCAACTGCATTTTCAGACGCTTTTCATCCGCCATGGCGGCTGCGACCGCTTTTTGCAGCGTGGATATTTGTTTGTTGGTTTCCTCCACAAACAGCCTGATCTGGTCTTCCGGGCTCATCATTTTATCAACCGCCCTATCGGTCTTTCCTTTTAACATAACGGAAACTTTTCCAAAAAAACCAGCCATCGCAGCCTCCTTTTTCACTGAATACGCGCAAGCCGCCTGGGTTTGGCGGTCTGCTCCTGTCTGTGAGATATTATGATTTCACCCTGGCAAGAGAAGTTGCTGTCAGGATACTGATTGCCCTAAAAGTTGATTGTTGAATTTTTGCATAAACTATCTTTCAATAGCGGAATTACATCGCGAATGCAACCCTAAGAATTCTAGCAATGAGGACAAGTTGTGACAGTAGGATGTTTTATAAAGGATAAATAGGGGGCTGTTTTCGCTAATCAACAATCTCGAATTTAACACGAAGACTGGCGGCCAAAATGTTTCGTTCTTCTTGACCTTGGCATTTGGCCCGAACTAAGTGCGACCTGCCCTTTTCCTCTCTTTCGCCTATGATGCGTTCCACATCAAACCATTGAAAAGGGGCGGAAATAAAACTTCGCAAGTCCTGCACGGGGTCTTTTTCATTCTTTGATTTCTTTTTGGAGCAACAACCCTCGTTCATTTTTTTCACTTGACCGCAAGCGTTGGCGAACACTGCACTGGTGCGGGTATTTGCAAAAAGGTCATCTAATTGGTGCGTTATCTCCCTGCATTCGGACGTCATGGCGGGCATAAAACACACGGTTGGGCGCATTTCATTGAATAGTTCGGTAGCTCTCGCGCTGTCTCCCTGGGCGCCCCAAAACCAATCCCTACAAATGCCAATGGCGAGTATCCCAATGGACGTGACCAAAAAGGTGTATCCTTTGCCAAGATGGATGTCTTCCGGCCTTGCTTCACCTTTCTTATAGACAAAAGGTGCGAATTTATCATGCCAGCAAACTTCCTGAAGCACCCCATTTTCGTTGGCGTACACGACTAAACGATTCCGGTATTTGCCCTCATCTTGCACATGCCAACTACCTCCCAAAAACAACAACGGGTATTCAGGCTTTTTTTCCTCGAAAAAACGATGACAAACGGCAGCGATTCTCGGCGAAGCCACCAGTTCCGGCAACAAAGCTATATGCACTTTATTATCGCAGCAGCTTTGAAGGTCTTCATAGATGCATTCCTCCCATCCTTCTCCCCATTCGTTCTCCTTGGGCTCCCTCAACAAAAAGGTGGGTTGCTTGGTTTCTCGGCAAAAATCATCCATGCAAATGTGCCGGGAGAGCGGCAAACAGGCCATGCGCAAACCCAGTTTTTCGTACTGCCCTGACAGCGTTTTATTAACTGCAGAACTCTGGGATTCCAAGTAGACAATAGAGGATTTTTCATCCCCTTTGGAAAATTTTACCCGGACAAAAGGAGGCAGGATTTTTGTATTGACGTCCCAGCCGTCTTTGGGCCATCCATGCAAAAGCGTGTGCTTGAGGGGCTCTTGTTCATTATTCAGGCTGCCTCCGTAAAAAGACGGAATGAGGCGGAACCGGTCGTCGCCAATGGTGTCTGACAGGCATTTATTGGTTGATAGGCCTTCTGCCGCGTCTGGATTCTTCTCGATAATGCGGGTTATTCGCCTATGTATCGGCTCACCCAAAATCCGCACTAAAGTCCGGGAGTAGCCAAAAAGGTTGTCACTGTGGGCTTGTAGCAGAAAGCGGCAAATAACTACCATTTTGCCATGTTCCGTGAATGGAGAATCGCTCCGGGGGCTAAAGGTCTCCAAATTTATGCCAGGGATGACAAGCTCTCCACCTCCATGGTATGAAGAATCCTTCATCTGAAGGATTGCACCGGCGTAGAGCTTGCATAATGCCGGCCACTGGCAAGAGGCCGCAGGAGGCTTCAAAGTCTCTAAGGTTTCATTCGCCGCTGTTTGTAATGGCTCCCCCATGGAAATCATCTAACCCCAATATCTTTAAACAAGGCTTAATGGCGACCGGATGCAAATCCCTGCTTCCGGCGGGAGGCTGGAACTTTTCAAGAAGCGCCGTCATTGAATTTATCAATAGTTCTTTTTTCTGAATGTCTACTAAAATAGATGCAGTTGCTGCAAAATGCAATACTATTTCAACTTCATTTGCTTTTAAAGCGCCCTCCAATTCCGAAGCAGCAATCGTTTCAGAGGCATGGAGGTCATCAAGGCCATGAATTATTGTGCATATCCACAGCAGCTGTTTTTCATAGAGACTCAATTTTTCACGTTCTGCATACTTTTGAATCATGCATGCAGTTTGCTCAACATCCTTATGCAGGGCTGCAAGGCAAATCCCGGGGAGGTCTGGCGCATCCGAGCTTATTAATTCTTCAATTGCGCATACTGATTCTTCAACAAGTTTAGCAGCTTCGTCCTCTCTGCCCGCCATAGCCAATAAGGTCGCCAAATTATATCTGGAGTACATCTCCCCAGATTGTAACTCCACTGCATTTCTGTATGCTGCCTCTGCGTCGTCAAATCGGCCTAAATGGTATGAAAGAAGATTGCCAAGGTTATTCCAAGAATAAGCATCTTTCGGATCCAACTCTATCGCTTTCCTGTATGCTGCCTCGGCTTCTTCGTAGCGGCTTAAGTGGTTTTTGAGAAGAAGACCAAGGTTATTCCATGGCATCTTATCTTTTGGATCCAACTCTATCGCTTTTTTATAGGCAGCCTCGGCTTCTTCATAGCGGCCTATATGTTCTTGGAGAAGATTGCCAAGGTTATACCATGACCTCGCTTCTTTCGGATCCAACTCTATGGCTTTCCTATAGGCGGCCTCGGCTTCTTCATAGCGGCTTAAATGATCCCTGAGAAGATTGCCAAGGTTATTCCATGCGCCGGCTAATTTCGGGTCCAACTCTATTGCTTTTCTATAGGCGGCCTCGGCTTCTTCATAGCGGCTTGGATGGTCTTGGAGAAGATTGCCAAGGTTAATCCATGGCGCATCATATTTTGGATCCAACTCTATCGCCTTCCTGAATGCGGCCTCCGCTTCTTCATAGCGATTTAAGTGATTCTTGAGAAGATTACCAAGGTTATTCCAGGGGGCAGCATATTTCGGATCTAACTCTATCGCTTTTCTATATGCGGCCTCCGCTTCTTCATAGCTGCCTGTAGAATCCACTATCAAATTGCCTAAATGCAGTAAGGAGTACGCGTTTTTAGGATCTAACTCCATGGCTTTTTGATAGGCTTTGGTTGCTTCTGAATGCTGGCTTAACTTGTGCGTGTTTATCCATCCTATTAATGTCCATATTTTTGATTGAAGAATCTTATCTTCTTTATAATCAGGCTTTTTAGCCGCAGCGCCCAATAAAGCCAAAGATATCTCATGCAAACCAGCATCATTCACATATCTTTCAGCATAATCCAATAAAATGGCCGCTGTTACATCTTTGGTTTGAACTTTATTCCCAAGATTGATCATAGCGTTTGAAAGCAAAGGATTAGCCTGCACAATCTTGGGCTCCAGAAATGTTATCACCGCCAAAGATGCATCCACAGGCGCATCTTGACATTCAATGAGTTCAATCAAACTATCCTGCCCCCACTCCTTATCCACTGTTTCTTGGGCAAGCATCAGATACACGGCCCATCTGTCCAGGCCTTGGATATTGCCGCCCCCCTCCCTAACCATATCCACAATTTGGGAGCCAGGGAGCAACCTAGCTCCCAAAACATGGAGAATATCCACCCATTCGCGCATTGCGAGCAAAGTCCGTAAGGCGAAAGCTCGATACCTGGAGGGCTTGATGGAGCACATTCGATCCTGCTCCTTTCTCAAAATGAGCAACAGATCCCGCAACTCCCTGTCCTCCATAGTGTCTATTCGAGAAAGGAGATTTAATTTATTTTCATAATTTCTTTCAACGCTGGCAGCAAGTATGTCCAGAAACTGGCCTGCAATGTCTTCGGCCGTTACCGGAAATCTGGAAAGCAAAATTCTTTCATTATAGGGCTCCTTGCAGAAGGTAGAAGGCCATGTCCATGAAGGAAGATTCCGCCAAAAATCGGCGACCCATTCCCATCCATGCTGCCCCCCCTGAGTTTCCCCGCGCTCTATAGAATCATCTAATGCGGAATTTTCGTATTTTTTACACGATAGCTCTTTCTCCCGTTTTACTGCCCATTCTTCTTCAAGCGCTTTTTGTGCAATAGCTAAAATTTCCTGGGCAGATCGGGATTCCGGGTATGCTTCCACAATGGGAGCGTCTAACAGTGCGATCTGATCACAATAATGAATCACTGGCAAGTCCGGATTCGGTATAAGAGTGTCATCTTCAAGCATTTGAAACGGAGAAGGAGGCAACACAAGAATCATGGGAAGGTTTTGATTATGAAAGTCCTTTGATAAATTGTGTAAAAGTATGTTAGCCTCATACAAACGTTTACGTGAGTGCTCCAACTCCGCATTAGGCACGGGGGAAAAAATGGGCCAAATCCTTAGATAAGGCACGTTGCTTCTCTGGAGCTTATTGGCCAAACCACGCAATGCGGCTTCCAAGCCCTGGATGTTTTGAGAATTGAGGCCGGAGACGAAAATCATTTCATCGAATAAAACGCCCGGGGCTGAGTCGGCTAATTCCGTCAGGCCGGTTCGAAGGTCAGTCAATAAGTAATCCAATTTATGGAGGCCGGGATTACGCAACTTATTGGCTAAAAACGCCTCTTTTTCCAGTTCCTTTTTGATAAGTCGAAAAATGTCCGGACCAATGGTCCGGTTCCCTTTGAACCATGGCTCATTCAGCGCGGATAGCACATCTGCATGGCTATTATCCTTTTTATGAGGGTTGTAATCTTTATACAAACGATACGGCCAGACAGGCGCAAGGTGGACCGACCCAGAGTACTCATAAGCCAGTTTTGTTTCATAGAAAATATCTTTAATTGCGGGCAGATTGAAACTTGTCTTGTCCTGATTTTCTCCAAATTCTCTGAATTCCTTGGTCGCAGCCACAAAGAAATCCCATAACCCCTTATCAGGATAATTGGACTTCTTTTTCACTGGGGTTGGTCTGAGGCAATCAAGGACGGAAAGACCGGGCGCTTCGAGGTCCAAATCCAGAAGGCCCACATGCTTCCCCGCTTTCGCAAGGATGTAGGCAATATTTAATAGCAGATTAGTTCTTCCCACCCCGCCCTTATAGGAATAGAATCCGATACTCCTCATTTTATGCCGCCTCGTCTAAAATACTTTCTATGGAAATTGGTTGGTTGCCCACAGAATGCGGGTCTATGCCAGGCTCAATACCGGAGGATTGAGTCCCATCCAATCCACTGTTTACCGATTGGCTAATATCTGCGGCATTTTCCACAAGACCTAACCCTTTGCTTTTCGCCCATGCAAAAGCTCTGGCTGTTAGCCGTATGGTTTGTCCTTTGGTGATCCCGTCCCTCTGCACGTACCCAGCCTCCTCTAAAGATCCTAACACCCTGGAAACAGTAGGTTTAGAAGGTTTATTCCCTAAAATGGGCCATTCTATACACAGATCGTTCAGAGTGAACGGATTACGCCCCAAGCCGAATACTGCTTCCAGCACCATCTCCCCGTTGTGAATAAAACGGATGGAGGACAAGGGATCATCTTTTGTAAGAGTGTGGTAAAAACTCCGGAGCAGACCGACCATGGAACAGACTTCCATGGCTTGACGCTTTTCCAGGGGTACATCCAGAATCTGTTTCCGCAGACGGGCTGCAAGGGGAATGAGTTGTTCCCGCAATCCCTCCATTTCCTCCTGATCGTTCAGCCCGAACCCGGAAGGTTTGTACATGTGTTGGACAAGAATATCCGTCAGTTCTGAGACCCAGTCGTCTTCCATGGGCTGCAACTCCGAGGTCATGGCCCATTTTTCCAGATATTCCAAAATGGCTTCTTGATGTTTCGTGCTCATAAGTTCCTCTCTTTCGACAACCATAAGCGTCATGAAAGGCCATCTTGCCCCGTTGTGAAATAATATGCAATAAAAAATCACACATTTCACAAGCTCTGGAGCACCTCGCCTCCTTCACGAATATCGGAATAATTATTTCATTTCTTTAGGTATATAGTAAATACTTATCCATTAATTGTCTATAAAGAAAACGAATACCCCCAATATAATGATACAAATGAAACAAAAAGACGCCAAATATGGAACTAAAAATCACGTATTTTTTAAAACCCTTTAAAAACTTTCCTTGGGCGGGTTGAAGTAGCCGAAGCGGACGTTGGGGCGCTGCCGGGAAATTTGATCCAGCATGACATCCACGCCGATGGGAACACCGCATTCGCCGGCCTGAGACATGGCGTCGTAATACTGCCTGGGATTGAAATTCATGTTTCGCCATTGGATCATGTTCACAGGATGATCCTTAAGGAACTTGAGGAAGGCCTCGGACTCTTCCGGGGAGTCCGTAAAGCCAGGCATGTTCAGATAATTGATGGACACCCACTTGCCGCGAAATCCCGCCATGTCGATGCTTTTCAAGACATCCTTAAAATCGTAGGATGGCCGGAAATAGGCCTCGTAGCATTCCGGGCGCACGCTGTTCATGCTGACCCGGATGGAGTCAAGGCCGGCGTCCAGGCATTCCTGCAGCAGGTCGGGCCTGCTTCCGTTGGAGTTCAGGTTGATGGTTCCGTCGGAGGTCTGCTCCCGAATCATGGCGATGGCCGGAGCGATGACCTTGGTCGCCAAGAGGGGCTCGCCTTCGCAACCCTGGCCGAAGCTGACCACACCGTTTTTCACCCGGGAAAGATGCTCCAGAGCCACCTGGGCGATTTCTTCGGCCGTGGGCGTAAAATTGATCCGGTCCTGGCTGTGAGGGATGGGGCTGTCCTTTTGCAGAGACAGGCAGCCCAGGCACCTTGCGTTGCAAGTCTGAGCCGTGGGCAGGGGGGCTTCCTCCCGGCCGATGAACATGTTCTTGGCCGCTGGGCATCCGTAAACCAGGGCGCAGTGCTCCAAATGCCTGGCCAGCCGGTTTTGGGGATATTTTTTTTGAAAACGTTTGACCCCGCTTTCCACTTTTTCGCGAGGCATGAGCCGCAAGTCCTGACGGCGGGAACGATCCACACGCAAGGCGGCGACCACCACGTCTTCGCCGTCCCATCCGCAGGCGCCGTAGGAAAACAAAGGCAAGGCCTGGGCGCCGGGTTCTTCAATAAATGCACAGGAAGCCGCGGCGATATAGCCGGGGGAGTTGAAGGTTGCCACGGGAAATATGGGCTCGCCGGGATTGTAGGGATTTTCCTCCAGGGCGACCAGATCCATGGAGTCCAGGTCCAGGGCGACCAAGGTTCTATCGGGCAGAAAAAGGGTTTCGCTGCCGTGGGGCTGGACAATCAGCTTTTCCCCGTCCAGGGGCCTCAGGTAATTGCCCGAGGCGCCGACGGCGGCGTAGCCTTCCAGTTCAAAAATCTCGCCTTCTTCATTGGCCGCCAAGGGCGCTACGGCTTCAAAATCCATATTTTTTAATCCCTTCTTGCAGTTTATTGATGACGGCAGGATATTTCTTTACGTTAGCCAAGTCAAGGGGGCTCAAACGCCTAAACTTTAAAGATGTGCTGGCGCTAACAGCAGGTTTTCATGTACAATAGGGGTTTGGGAAGACGCCCGGCGGTGTTGCGAAACGCCTTTAGTCCGAAACTTCCGTTATTTTTGCATGGTAAAAGCCCTGTTGCGTGGAGCCAAAAGACCAATGCTTAACATCACTGCATCCAGACGAAACAAAGGCCAGGGAGTGGAGTTGAACATCGCCCCTCTCATTGATATGGTCTTTATTTTGCTGATATTTTTCCTGGTCACCACCAGCTTTGTGCGGGAAACCGGCGTGGACGTGGAGCGCCCCTCCGCGGCTACGGCTGTGACTAAAAATCAATCCAGCATCCTGATAGCCGTCACCCGGGATAACCGGGTGTTTATGGAAAAAAGGGAGTTGGACCCGCGCACAGTGCGCGCCAATGTAGAAAGGGCCCTGGCTGAAAATCCCGAGGCCGGAATCGTGGTGGTGGCTGATAAAGAAAGCATGACCGGCATGGTCATTGAAGTTATGGACGAGTGCAGGCTGGCGGGAGCAAAAAACGTGTCTATTGCGGCGAGCCTGGATTCGGGAGGATAACGTGGGCGAGGCCGTCGGCAGCCAAAAGCAGTTTGGGTTGGGAGAGGGCAAAGCCTGGGCTTTGGCGATAATTGTCGCGCTGGTCCTGAACCTGTTTTTTTTCGGCCTCATGCCGGGCCTGATGACCCGGGCGCCCCGGGAGCAGCCGCGCATGGCGACAGGCGATCCCGTACGCATTGAAAGGGTTCGTCCGCCCGAGCCTGAAGAGCCCCGACCGCCTAAACCCCAAGAGACGCAGCAAGCCGCATCCCAGCCGGTCTCCCCCATGCCCCAAGCCAGCGCGCCGGACGCGCCCCGGCCGGACATCGCTCCGGTCCCCTTGGAGTTGAACCCGGCCCTGCCGCCTTCCTCGGTGTCATTCCCGGCGCCCAAGTATAAAACAGTTCCTTTGCCCGACGCCAAGCCGGCGCCCGCGCCTGCAGTTGTGCAAAAAGGACTGTATGAAATCTCGGAACTGGACGCCCCGCCCCGGCAGTTGTCAGGAGGAAGGCCAGTTTACCCGTTGAGGGCGAAACGCATGGGCGTGGAGGGGTCGGTCAAGGTCCACTTCATATGGACCAAAGAGGGAATAATCCGGGACATCCAAATTTTGGAAGTCGATCCCCCCGGATTTTTTGAAAAAAGCGCCAAAGACTATTTGGAAAGAATCCTGCGGTTGAGCATCGGTACGAAGGACGGAGTTGCGGTGGATTATCCCATGACTCAAACCCTGCATTTCCAACTGGGAGGCGAAGAATGATCAAAATCCGCCTCCATATTTTTATAGCCCTGTTGATATTGTTTGCCTGTCCGGCCTCTTCATTTGCGGACGAACCGATTTCCCAGCCTTTGCACAACGCCCTGGAAAAAGCCCAGTCTCTGATGGCGATGGGGGAGTATATGCAGGCCTCCAATCTGCTGGAAGAATTCCGCAAAAACAATGATGATCAGCATTATCTCCTGGATTTCATCCTGGGCGCCGCCTATCTTGAACAAGCCAAGCCTTCCCTGGCCAGGGATCGATTTGCAGCCTGCATCCAAAAAAAGCCTGACTACCTTCCAGCATTGCAAAACCTGGCGCGCTGCTGGTTTGACCTGGGCGACATGCCCCAGGCCGCAGATTATTACAAAAAGGCCTACGCCCTTTCCAATCCCCAGGAGCCGGATCTCTTATATTACGCAGCTGTGTGCCTGGCTTCGGGCGGAGACTATCCCGCGGCCTTGGAAGCGTTCCGGCGGCTCATGGCAGAACACAAAAGCCAGGCCCGGCTGGAATGGAAAGAGGCCATGGCCCAAACCCTGATTCAAGCCGATAAAAAGCGCGAATCCCTGCCCGTTCTGGAGGAAATCATCCGGGAGGCGACGGACGATAGAAAACGCAGGTGGCAGGAGGTCCTTTTATATCAGTACGCGGAACTGGGCATGGATACAAAGGCCGTGGCCTATGTGCACGCCCTGCTGGACGAGTATCCGGACGAGCCTTTATGGTGGAAAACCCTGTGGCGCCTCCATTTGAACCAGGGAAGATATAAAGAAGCTTTGGCCGGCCTGGTTGTATACAACTATTTCCAGCCGCTTTCGCCTAAGGAAATCGAATTGGCCGGGGACTTGTATTCGGCCTCCGGGGTTCCTGGAAAAGCCGTTAATTTTTACGAACAATCCTTGGAAAATAAACAGGATCCGGACGTAATCCTTAAGATTGCCGACGCGTTCCACCGAATAGGAAAGCTCCAGGAGGCTCTGGATTGGCTGGATAAAGCCTTGGAGCAGAATCAAAAAAGTACGATTTTGTTGTCCCGAGCCTATATCTTATATGATATGAAAGATTATTCAAACGCTGCAACGGCGTTCAAGACGGCGGCGCCCCAGGCGAAGAAGCCGGGGCAAGCCTGGCTCATGGCGGGATTTGCAGCGTATTATGCGAACAGCCTGGGCAATGCCAAGGAGTTCTTGAAAAACGCCGAAAAATACCAATATTCTAAAAAGACGGCGTCGACGCTGTTGTCTCTCATAATGCAACAGGAGGATTCATGAAGATTGCGATATGCGGAAAAGGCGGGGCCGGCAAAAGCACCATTTCGGCTCTTATTTCCCGGGGTCTTACGGAAGCGGGATTTCGGGTTTTGCTCATGGACGCGGATGAGTCCAACTTTGGGCTCCATCGCCTGCTTGGCGTGGAGCAGCCCGTCAATTTGATGGAAAGCATGGGCGGCAAGCCAGAGCTGAAAAAAAAGATGAATCAGGCTTTTCGGGAAAACCAGTCGGTTCAATATCTCAGCAAGGCTTTGACCACTTCGGACATCCCGGAGGAGTGCTTTGCCGAGTCCGACGGGGTCAAACTGGTTTCCATGGGTAAGATTCACGATTTTGGCGAAGGCTGCGCCTGCCCCATCGGCGTCCTATCCCGGAACTTTTTGAATAACCTGGTTCTTTCGGACGACGAGGTTGTGGTGATAGACACGGAAGCCGGGGTGGAGCATTTCGGCCGGGGTTTGGACGCCAACTGCGACCTGATTATCGGAGTTGTGGATCCTACCTTTGAGTCCTTTAAGCTGGCGGGAAAAATGCTTGAAATGTCTGACAAGGCTTTCAAAAAGATCTTTTTCATCCGGAACAAAGTAAGCGACAAGGTGCGGGAGGCTTTTTCCGCGGCCCTGCCCGCGGATAAAATCGCCGGAGAAATTCCCCAGGACGAAGACCTGTTTCTGAACAGCCTCAACGGGACGAAAATGTCGTCCGCGCCGCCGCAAGTCCGGGATATTTGCGCATTCATCAAAGAGCACTGGGTTAAGCCGGCGCCCAAAAGCGCGGTTTCGCCTCTTAAGTTGTAATCGGCTTTAGAAAGGGCTTTATGGCTGAGCGTTCGAAGAGCATATTTTTTGATGATAAAGACCACGAACTCCTTGAAATCGTAAACGGCGTAATCGCCCGGGGAGAGACCGTCAGCGTCCCCGGCGGCGCCTTTTACGACCATTTTCATCCCAATGGAATCATGGAGATGGCTGAGTCCCGCGGGTTAAGGCTTGCGCACGCCGTGGTCATCTTGCTCCAGTCCCTGGAAGTGGGAGGATTGGAGGATCGTCTCAGGGCTCTTCGTTATCTTCGCGTGGCAGTATACAGCATGTCGGTCGGCCCCATGCCCCAGAATACGGCAAGGGTGCTATTGCAGATCACCAAGGAACTGGTTCGCGCCCAGGGCGACTACCTGCGGCAATTGGAGCTTGCCCGCGACTTTCGCATGACCGCCACGGGCAAGCCGCGGAAAGTCCGGCAACAGCTAAGAAAGTATCATTTATTGGAAATGCCGGAGGAGTGGAACCAAATCGCCTTTGACGACCACGTGCACGACTCCAGCACCAAAGGCCGCAAAAGCCCCACGCATCTGATTATGGACGCCTGGATCAAAGGAATCCGGCGCTTGAGAATCATCCAGTATAATTACGTGGAGCCCAGAGCAGCCGCCGAGCTCATGGAAGCCGGCAAAATTATGGGCATGGACGTTCGCATCGGGATCGAATACGCCGCCAAATTCCGGGATAAATACGTTTATCTGATCTGGCGCCCCCGGGGGTTCGCCGACGTCCAGTCTTTTTTATGCTTCCTTGCAGAGCCTGAAATTGCGGACTTTTTGGCCAAGGGTAAAAAGGTGGCCCAATATCAAAAAGAGCATGTCCTGGAGGTTTTGGACAACTTTAATTCAAAGCATGCGCCTGCTTTGGAAAAAAACCTGGGCGTCAGGATGACGCCTCTCGGGCATCGGGATTTTCTGGAGTTTGTGGGCTCCGCCCAAGTATCATTGCTGCATCTAGCCAGATTCATCCATATGAACCTATTGCCTTTGATGCAAAAACGCACGGAGGCCTTGCGCCAGGAATACGCAGAGGCCGGCGATTCCAGAAAACAGGTGATAGAAGCTCTAGTGGAGGAAATGAATCGCCTGGACATGGAAGCCATTTACCAACAGCATTTGGAACCCACGGCCAATCCCTGCCTTGCGGACTCCCAGCAAGTTTGCAAGATAGGGGATGTGCCGGAGCTGTTGACCCTGACTCCATCCGAACTGGTGCATCGCCTGGACAGGCTTCACCGGGACTACCGCCTTACCCTGAACCTGAGCAACCTGGAAGCGGTTGATGTCTTGGAGTTGCTGTACGACTGCGAAGGGCTGATCACCCGTCTGGAAATATTCAATCTCAAGGATTTTGATAAAGGGCAAACCCACCACACAGCCGGCATCAACGAGCTTCAACGCGCCTTGAATGCGGACAATCCCATCAAGCTGAAAAAGGTCATCAACAAAATCATCAATTCGGTGCAGGCTTCGGACAAACCTGACAAGGAAGATCTCCTCGCCAAGCTGGACGCAATTCTTCACGACCTGGAAAGCTACAACGCCCTGTACTCCGGCCGTCCTTTAAAGCCCCGCATCGGGAGCGACTCAACCGGCTTGTCGCCCTATGTCCATGGAATGGGGCTTGTAATCCGGGAAACCCTGCCGGACCGGATGCAAAAGCACTTGAAGCGTGATCGCGATCCTGTCCGCGTAACTATCCCGCTTCGCATGGAAGTGTGGAAGAGGACGACTTTTGTACCGCCCCACGGGGCCAATCTTCCTTTAAGGCTAATCAGAAAAATTCCCGGCTTGCGCAGAATCGGGTGTTTGAAAGTCAACGACTGGCTGGTTCAGCAAAATACGGTGCGAACCGTGGAGCCCGGCAATATTGTCACCCTTGGCGGCCTCCCCAAGACGCGACAAAACGGGCTGAGCCTCAATCCTCCGGAAAAAAAGCCGCCAAAGAGGCCGTCCTTGACGTATCTGAGCACGCCGCTATTGAACTTCCTGAAGGTGTTTATAGGTTTCATCCCGGCATTCCTGACCTTTTTTCTGACCAAGGACTGGTGGCTGCTCGCCTATTTTGGCGCCCTGATTTGGTTCAGCATAACCGGGTTTCGCAATATCGTTCAATCCGTGCTTGGAGGCGGGGGGCTTAAACGGTCTCCTTTTTTAAAGTGGGGCGATTTTGTCAGTTGGGACCGCATTACCGACTCCCTGCTGTTTACCGGATTTTCCGTGCCTTTGCTGGATTACCTGGTCAAAACCCTGCTCATGGACAGAACCCTCGGCCTGAACACCACGACCAACCCTCTGGCCCTGTATGCTGTAATGGGGCTGGTCAACGGAATTTATATTTCGGGTCATAATATATTGAGAGGCCTGCCGCGGGCTGCAGCCACGGGAAACTTTTTCAGGAGCATCCTTTCCATTCCTGTGGCGCTTTTTCTGAACTTTCTCGTGGGCATGATTTTAGGCGCTCTGGGAGTTCAGGGCGTTGACCAGGTTCTGCAAAAATGGGCGGCGATTATCTCCAAAACGGCTTCGGACTCGGTGGCCGGCATCATTGAAGGGACTGCGGACCGACTTGTAAACATGCGCACCGGCCTGCGCGACTACGCCGGCAAGATGCGCAGTTTCATGGGGGTTTACACCCAACTCCAGGTTCTGCTGCCTGAGGTTCCCGCGGACGACATACTCAATTCTCCGGCCCTTTTCGCCCGCAAACCCAAATCCGAGATAGAAGACCTGCAAAAACTGCTGATCATGCATTCCCTGGACATGCTCTATTTTTGGGACTATCTGCCCCGGGGCCGGGACGCGCTGAAATCCCTGCTGTTCAACTTGTCCAGAGAAGAGTATCAGATGCTGCTGCATTCCCTGGAGGTTCTGGAGCAGCAAAAGCTGGTCAGCCAGTTGTTCATCGACGGTCTGGTGGGCAAAAACTTCGCCAGGGCCCTGGCCTTTTACCTGAATCGATCAGGCCCCTATTTGAAATCCATGCGGATGCTGGAATTTTCTATGCTTGGGGAACTGGGCGTTTGATGGTCAATACCAGCGCGGAGCCCCCAAACGCCATGACTGCGTACAAGGCGTAAGCAGAGTCATATGAGCCGGTGAGGTCGTAACTGACCCCGGCGGCGATGGGGCCGATAAGGGGCAGGGTCAGAAACAGCATCAGATATTTTAAAACGCTGGCAAAAGCCCGGCGGCCGAACAGGTATCCCGTTAAAATGGGGTAAGTGGACATGACGCCGCCCATGCAAAAGCCGAAAAGCGCCATAAAGCCGTACATGGCCGGCAGACAGTCTTTAATCAGGGAGAGGGAGAGGCCGATCCCGGCGCCTGACATCAGCAGGGAAATCACCCGCCTCGGCTCAAACCGGTCGCACAAAGAGCCCCACACGTATTTTCCCACGGCTCCGATAAAAGCCGTTATGGCCATCAGCACCATAGCTTTCATGGCAGAAAAGCCCTCGTCCGCAAATCGGGGCTGCAGTTGGCTCATCACCCCCATGACCCCGGCCAGGGTCAGCACATAGGCGAAGCCCATCTTCCAAAATGCCGGGGCTCTTACCAGATCCTTGAATTTCCACTCCGCGCCCTCGAAATCGGGAAACTGATTGGGCAGCAGGTCTGCTGCGTCCAGTTCTTCCCCTTGGCCCTCTTCCTCCGCATTGCCTATGCCGCTTAAGCCGTCCGGAAGCAGGCCGTAGGTCTCGGGCCAGTCACGGACGATGAACCAGGCTATGGGTCCTAAAAGCATCATAAACAGCCCGATGATGAGCGTGGTCCATTTCATGCCGATGGCAAAAACCATGGACATAGCGACCAGAGGAACCACCGCCCCGGAAAAACTGATGGCTGAGGCTGCAAAGCCCATGGCCTGCCCACGCTTGAGAATGAACCAGTTGCTGACAGCCGTATTGGCCACGATGCCGCCGTAGGCGTTGTTTCCCAGGTACAGCAACACAAAGATGATGTAAAACTCCCAAAGGGCCGTTACATGACCGATGCCTATAAACATGATTCCGGCGAAAAACGGGCCGATGACCATTAGGAGCCGCGGGCCGATTTTTTCCACCACGGTTCCGTACAAAAACTGCACCAGATAGCCAAAGAACATACCCGTGGACAAAGCGAAGTTTACGTCCGTGCGCGACCAGCCATTGGCATGGCACAATGGGTCCATGAATGCATTAAGAATGTAAAAACCGGTTCCCACGCTTAAAAAATTTGCAGCAAAGGCTACGGCGACAACATACCACCCATAAAATATCTTACTGTCCGGACGGGGAATCAGCATCAGCATATCTATTTATCCTTATTGAAATAGCCCAAAGGCGAGGAGAAAAACATAGCATTTTGGCCTCGGGTTCAGCAACACAATTGTATAAATTAAAACACGGAGCCGGCAACGCCGGGCTTGCATGCGGCATATTTTTCCTGTAATAAGAGCGAGTAGTAAATTTGTGCGTTGAATCGGCAATTCAGGGAATCCCGTGAGAACCGGGAGCGGTCCCGCCGCTGTAAACGGAGACAAAGCCGCATTGAGCCACTGTCATTGATGACGGGAAGGCGCGGCTGAGAAAGACCCGTGAGCCAGAATACCTGAGTCGATTTCATAACGGCAGCCTCCGTGGATTGAGGGACAGGCCGCAAGCGAACTTGCACCTTTCCCGGCATGGCCGGGATTTTTTTTTGACGCAAGCCCCGGAGGCATTCTTCATTTGACATTTAAGGAGAGCAAGAATGCATCTGTATTGGAAAATCTTTGAGGAACTGAAACTTCTTGGGGAATACCCCGTTTTATTGGACCCCAGCCTGAAACGCTGCTTCAAGCACTGGATGGAAACCCATCAATACTCCCTGACCATGGCCGAGCAAAGACACATACCCATGTTTCCCGGACCGGAAGCATTTGGGGTGACGCTTTCCTTAAATTAGACTGGAGCTTTGGAGGCTTGGGTTAAGGAAGAAAGCGGCCCGTCCGCAAAAAACTGGTCACTCGCGCTTTAACTTTTGCTTTGTTCATAAAAAAAGTGTGGTTGTAGGGAAGAGTCAGGAACTCAGACATGCCTTCCACTTTGGCGCGCTCCACGGAAACCTTGCCGTCGTCCTCCCCTTTCAACCAATTGGAAAACAAGGGGTTTACGCTCAACGTGCCGGCCAGTACGCCCACTTCATAATCCACCGGGCCGAGGCGGTTCGGCGCGGACTCGGGGTCCGTGCCCAGCTGCCTTCCGGCCTGGCCGTTCAACGCGACAAACAGAGGATTGTCCTTAAGGTGGTCCACGACTTCGCTGCCCTTGTTGGGCGGACATAGCATGACGACTCTGCCCAGGTTGTGGGGGTGGAATTCGGCGAACATGGCCCGCACAATGATTCCTCCCATGGAATGGGTCACGAAATGGACTTTGGGCGCGTCCCAACAGTCCAGGGAGTTGAGCTTTTCCTTCACCTGTCCGGCCAACTCCCCTATGGGGAATTTGCGGGAGGGATACCCTATATTTATGACCTTAAACCCCTGGCAGGACAGGCTTTTTTCCAAAGGCTTCATGGATCGTTCCGTCCTGGCCAACCCGTGCAGCAGCACTACCGTCTCTTTTTGGGGCTCGGAATCCTTGTCAGAGGCCCAGGCGTCCTGAGAGCCGAAAATTAACAAAAGGCCTAACAAAGACAGGGCGAGAAGCGTTCCTTCCGTAATATTGGTCATCCGCAGCATGTCCGTCCAAAATATTCAAGATTGCTTGATACCGCCAAGATGCTGAAAATTATAGATAGCCCGCTCTGTCGCCAGAGTCAAAGCTTTACTTTGGCTTTAACTAAGGTCTTGCTTATAATTGCATGCGCATGATATTCCTTTTTATTCATATGGTTATTTTTTCAGCACGCCGCGCTTTGGCTGTTTCAGGAGAGGCGCCAGCGAGCAAAGGGCTTCATGGCCGTGAAGAATCCAAAAGTTAAATTGTCAGACAGAAACGCCCGTAGATAAAGGATGCCCAATGAAACAGATTAATTCCTGGGTAAATGACGCCAACAGTTCTTTACTGACAGACCTGTATCAACTGACCATGCTTCAGGCTTATTGGGAGCTTGGCATGGAGCAGGAGTCCGTATTCAGCCTGTTTGTACGCAGACTGCCTGAAAACAGAAATTATCTTGTGGCGGCGGGCCTGGAAGACGTGCTGCGCTACCTGGAAAGCATATGTTTTGACCAGGGCGCTCTTGAATCGTTGAGAGCGCTCCAATTGTTTTCGGATGATTTTATCAGTTGGCTCGGCGCCTTTCGATTTACCGGAGCCGTCTACGCCATGAAAGAAGGCACGCCGTTTTTTGAAAACGAACCGGTTCTTGAGGTTGTCGCGCCCTTGCCCCAGGCCCAACTGGTCGAGACCTTTATCATGAACCAGATCCACTTTCAGACTTTAGCGGCGACCAAGGCGGCTCGCGTAATTAATGCGGCTCATGGAAAAACCGTGTTGGATTTTGGCTTACGGCGGATGCACGGAACGGACGCCGGCATGAAAGCGGCCAGGGCCTTTTATATTGCCGGGGTGGGCGCCACCAGCAACGTTCTGGCCGGGTGCGAATATGGAATTCCCGTGGCGGGAACCATGGCTCATAGCTTTGTCCAGGCCCATGACGATGAAATGGAGGCCCTGCGCAACTTCACCAAAGTGCATCCTCAAACCATATTGCTGGTGGATACCTATCATCCCCTGGAAGGCGTAAAAAAAGTCATCGCCCTGGCAAAGGAAATGGGGGATGAGTTCCAAGTGCGCGGCATCCGGCTGGATTCCGGAGACCTGGCGCAACTGGCCGTGGAGTCCCGCAAGCTGCTGGATGAAGCAGGCCTTGAAAGCATAGGCATTTTCGTTAGCGGCAACCTGGACGAATACTCGTTGGAAGGCATTTTTCGGGCGGATGCGCCTATTGACGGTTTGGGCGTAGGCACTCGCATGGGCGTTTCCATGGACTGCCCCACCGTGGACTTTGTATACAAAATGGCGGCCTATGACGATAAAGGGCGGATTAAGACCTCGCCCGGCAAGGAAACCTACCCCGGCCAAAAGCAGGTGTTTCGCCAGGAAGAAAACGGCAAGGCAGTCTTTGACATTTTGGGTCAATGGGGAGAGGAGATCCCCGGCCGCCCCTTGTTGAGTTTGGTGATGGAAAAAGGGCGGAGGCTGGCGCCAGGGGACCTGGAGCAGTCGCGAGCACATTGTACGGATGCGCTGTCCAGGCTGCCTGAGCAAGTCCTCGGCAACGAGCCTGCCAAGCCCGGGTATGAAGTCCGCATCAGCCCCAGGCTGGAACAGGCGCGGCGAGAGTGCGTGCGGCAATACGCCGGAAAATTAACATAGTCTTCGGTTCAGCAGGCCGTCAGTCATATTCAGAATGTTTAACAGGCGGGATTTTTTCGCATGAAGCAGCCCAAATGGTTTACACATCCGGTTACAATGCTGGTCCTGTCCATTCTGGCCTTGGCCGGCTCCTTGTCTCTCTACATATACTGGTACGTAGAAGCCAGTTCCAGCCTATACAAAATCGCCCGGATGCTGAACACGGACCCGGCCCAGTTTTCCAAACCCGGAACCTGGGTGGTTATTTCGGTGTTGTCCATCCTGGTGGGGGTGATCCTATTAGGCATTTTAACGATTTTCGTGTACACCATCCAGGCCAGAAGACTTTATCGGGTGCAACGGAATTTCATCAATAACTTCACCCATGAGCTTAAAACCCCGGTCACCTCGCTCAAACTTTATCTGGAAACCTTTCAAAAGCATGAACTGCCCAAGGAGGACCAGCAGCGCTACCTGGGATACATGGTCGCTGACATCGACAGGTTGTCGGATAACATCGCCAGGATTCTCAACCTGGCGAAAATTGAAAGCAAAACCTATGAGGATGAGCTGATTCTATGCGACGTCTACGCGTTTACAGAGAGTTTTCTCAAGACGAATTCCCATGTTTTTCTGGATAGCAAAATCACCTTGAACAACCCTTCGGGACACATGCTTCCATGCAGGATCAATCAATCCTTGTTTGGAGTATTGTTGATGAACCTGCTCACCAACGCAATCACCTACAATGAGTCCAAGATTCCTGAGGTTGAAATCCGTTTTGAAATCCACAACAAAAAGCTGCACATTGTGTTTACGGACAACGGCATGGGCATGGAAAAGCGTCATTTTAAAAGAATATTTAAAAAATTTTATCAAATCGGCCGATCAGATGACATGTCCGCCAAAGGCAGCGGCCTGGGCCTGTTCATGACGGCCACAATAGCCCGGATTCACAATGCGCGAATCAAGGCCTCCAGCAAAGGGCTTGGGCAGGGGTCTGAATTCCGCCTGATCATGCCGTTTCGCTGGTAGAAAGGACCATTCATCATGGTGTTGCAGGACGAAGCCTCCAAACGCCGCATATTGGTTGTGGAAGATGAAGCCCACATTGCAGACGGCCTGAAACTCAACCTGGAATTGAACGGCTATGAAGTGGAGATAGCCGTGGACGGGGTGGAAGCCCTGGAAAAGTACAGATTCTGGGGGCCGGACCTTATTGTGTTGGACATCATGCTTCCCCAGATAGACGGGCTGTCGGTTTTACGGAACATCCGCTTGAACGACCAGCACATCCCCATCCTTATATTGTCGGCCAAGGGCGCCCCGGAAGACAAAATCACGGGTTTTTCCTACGGAACGGACGATTATCTGTCCAAGCCCTTCAACCTGCAGGAATTCCTTTTACGCGTGGAAAGGCTGATTTCCCGGGCCACCAAGGGCACTGCCCCGGTCTCGACCGAAACTCGAGAGCTCCAGGTGTACCGATTCGGAAATAATACGGTCGATTTCACCACGTTTTCCGCTGTGTGCCAAAAGGGAGAAGTCAAACTGAGCGATCTGGAGGCGAAGCTGCTCAAACTTTTTTTTACAAACAGGGGCAAGCCGTTATCCCGCAAGGAATTATTGGAAATGGGCTGGGGCTACACCGGAGCGACCAGCACGCGGACCGTTGATAATTTTATTGTCCGGTTCAGGAAATACTTTGAGGACAACCCCAAGAAGCCGAAATATTTTAAGAGCTTGCGCTCTGTAGGATATATCTTTGATTTCGAATAAAACCTTAATACGGCGCGTGTATATGTAGGGGGCGACATGGTAATTAAAGCGGATATGGCAAGCAATTATCTCTTGGATGGGTTGGGGCAGGATCAAAAATCCTGGCTGCTTTCCTGCTTTACGAAAAAAAGTTTTAAAGCAGGCGAGCAGGTGTTCCGAGAAAATGACAAGGGAGATGAATTGTTTTTTGTGGAATCCGGACGCGTGATAGTCAAGCGCTGGATCACGGAAGGCAATGTGGACAAAATCCTGCTAACGGCGGAAAGAGGCGACGTGTTCGGCGAAATGGCCTTTGTGGATTACGGCCTTCGGACGGCGACGGCGTATGCGGAAGTGGACAGCATGATTCGCTGCCTGTCGCGCAACACGTTCAACTCATTCTGTGAGAAATACCCCAACGCAGGCGCCAAGGCTTTAGACAACCTGCTGCGCATTCTTACGTTGCGCCTGAGGGCCACCACGGAATCCTACGTGGACGCCGTCCAGTACAACGTCCAGGTGAGCGGCACGGAGTCGCTTGGCTTTCAGCACCTTATAACAAGCAGCATGACAGTAGAGGTATTGCTGACATCAGGTGCGTCCATATACGGCACCGTGGTCACAGTGGAAAAAAGCGAGGCGGGCTTTCAAATCATCCTACGGCAGCCCAAGGGGGGGTTGATAATGACGCCTTATCACGCCATTGCATGCATTTATTTTGACGCTGACAAAAAATAATAGGGGTAAAAATAATGCCGGTATTGGACAAAGTCTTTAACGCAGCCGCCGAACATTTTGCATCCGATATCCATATTGCCCCGGGCGAGCCTGTCGTCCTTCGCATCCAGGGGCAATTGAAGCGGCTCAAGAGCGGCCCCTTGACGCAAGAGCAATGCCGTAAACTAATTCTTGAAATCCTGACTCCGGCCCAACGCAAACAACTGGAGCAAGACCTGCAACTGGATTTTGTATACGACCTGGGCGATGTGGGCAGGTTCCGGGGCAACGCCATGTTCCACCAAGCCGGGATGAGCGCGGCCTTCCGGTTCATTCCGCCCTGGATTTCCTCCTTGTATGAGTTGGGGCTGCCGCCGGTGGTGGAAAAGGTTCTGGACAACCACCAGGGGCTGATATTGGTAACCGGCGCCGCGGGCCAGGGGAAATCGACCACCATGGCCGCCATGGTGGATTACATCAACACCAAACGCTCCCACCATGTCCTGACCGTGGAAGACCCCATTGAGTTCGTCCATCCATACAAAAAAGCCGTGGTCAACCAACGCCAGCTCGGCGAAGGCACCCTATCCTACGCCAACGCCCTTAGAGCGGCGCTAAGAGAAGACCCGGACGTGATCATGATCGGCGAGCTCAGGGATTTGGAAACCATATCCCTGGCCATCTCCGCTGCGGAAACCGGCCATTTGGTCATAGGCACCCTGGCTTGCGGAAGCGCCCCCAAAACCATTGACCGGATTATAGACTCCTACCCGGCGGGAGAGCAAAACCAGATTCGCGCCATGCTGAGCGAAGGGTTGAAGGCGGTCGTCACTCAGCGCCTGATTCCGAACATGAACGGCAAGACCATGGAACTGGCCGTGGAAGTGCTTATCGTCACCCTGCCCATCTCCAACCTCATCAGGGAAGGAAAGGTTTTTCAAATTCCGTCCATCATGCAGACCGCCAAACGCGTGGGCATGGTCAGCATGGACGATTCTCTGATTCAACTGGTGGAGGACGGCAAGGTTGCTGCAAGCGAAGCGGTGTTGTACGCCAAGAACGCCCATCTGTTCAACCGGCTGCTTACCAAAGAAAAGGTTGGGGCTGGCAGGCGGGAGGGGTCGCAGGCCGCTTAAAACTTTAAAAGCAGGTATTTGGTTTTTAATAATAGAGGATCCAATGGCTGAAATTGATGCGTATTTTCGGGAAATGAAAGATAAAGGCGCCAGCGACCTGCACATGGTCATTGGCTTTCCCCCGCTTTTGCGCTTGCGCGGAGAACTGGTTCCCACGGATCATGACGTGCTTACTCCCGAATCCAACGAAAAAATTCTGTTTGAAATGCTGAACGAAGAGCAGCAGCAATATATTAAAAAGAATCGGGATTTTGACATGGCCTACGAAATTCCGGGAGTGGCCAGGTTCCGTTGCAACATGCTTTACCAACAGCACGGGATCGGCGCGGTTTTTCGCATTATCCCCACAAAAATCCTGACCCTGGAACAGCTTAATCTTCCTGAAGTTTTAAAAACCATTTCCGAATATAAAAAAGGGCTTGTTCTGGTCACAGGCCCCACGGGGAGCGGCAAGTCCACCACCCTGGCGGCCATCATCAATCATATTAACGAAACCCGCTCAGGCCATATCATAACCATTGAAGATCCCCTGGAATTCGTCCATCCCAATAAGAAATGCCTCTTCACGCAAAGAGAGATAGGAACCCACGCCCACAGCTTTTCCGACGCCCTTAGAGTGGCCACCAGGCAGGACCCGGACATCATTCTGGTTGGGGAAATGCGCGATCCGGAAACCATTTCCATGGCTTTAACCTGCTCGGAGCTGGGGATTCTGGTTTTCGGCACCCTGCATACCAACAGCGCCGCAAAGACCATCGACCGCATCATCAACGCCTTTCCGGCGGAACAGCAGGCCCAAACCAGGACCATGCTGTCCGAATCGCTTCAGGCGGTCATTGCCCAGCAATTGCTTAAAACGGCTGACGGCAAAGGGCGGTGCGCCGCCAATGAGATCCTTTTGGGCTCCTCGGCCCTTGCCTCTATGATTCGGGAGGGAAAAATAACCCAGATCGGGTCTTTGATCCAGACGGGAACTTCTCAGGGCATGCAGACCATGGACCAGCACCTGAAGCAACTGGTGGCGGAAGGACGCATTACCAACGAAGCCGCTTACGAAAAAGCCCTCAACAAAACCCTGTTTGAAGGCGGAGCTTAAAAACCGAGGGCGGCTTAATCCGCAATTTAAGCCGCAGCAATCCTGTTGGAGCGCTGTTTGCCGCATCCTGGATATATTGACACAGAAGCCAATGAATGCCAAGCCGGGATCAAACAACCCAGGCCGTAAAGGAGTTCAGCCGGCTTGCGCCGACGGGGAATATTGGCCGTCCCAGTCCCATACCTGATTGATTATCCTATGCAGGAGAGGTCGCACCAGAACCTCGGCGGCCTTTCCGTACAGCAAGTCCAGGTGATTCGCCCCATGGATGACGAAATCAACCAGTTGGGAGCGCTCGGGCGTGATCTCCACATTTTTCAGGTCGTCGGCGGTCTTCAGGTGGAAGACCCTTTTGACCTTGTGCGGATACAGGCTGCTGAATTTCAAGTTCGAGGGCGGCGCCAAGGGATCCGCAGCGCCGAAAAAGTGGAAGGTGGGAATTTCCGGAGGAAAATACCCCATGCTCTTGGAGTAGTTCAAACGCGTGGCGTCCATGCGCTTGAAGCCTTCGCCGTTGTATATGGCCTTTAAAAACTGGAAGCCCAGCCCCAAAGGCACGGATTCCATGGCTTTACGAACGTAGTCCGTGGAAAACCGCGTGCAATCCGTGTGGTTTTCAGGATTCACCAAAAAATTGACGCCCCCCAGGTCGCTGTGCAAAAACGCCGTGCTGATGTGCTTCAAAAAGGGCGGCTGCGAAACCATCCAAAACAATTCCCGGATGGGCACCCTATGAAAATGAAAAATCCTGGCAAGATGATTCAGCCACAAAGCAACCGGGAACAGCAAGTGCGCGCGTTTTTCAAAAAAACGGGGGGAGCCCAGACAAATGGTGGCCCGCACGGAGGACATGCTCTTATCCACTTCCTTTTGGGAGGGTAAAATCAAATCCAACGCCTCTTTCTGCTCGGAGGGTATTTTAAGGGAGTCGAAATTATTGCGCAGCCCCCAGGCCAGGGGCATGTGTTCGGCTATCATCCCGCCCATGCTGTGCCCGAGCAATATGCTGGGCTTGCCGCTGCTGCGGGAGTGCACAAAACGGACGACCGTGGGCAGGTCGTAATCGCTCAGGGTGTCCACGGTATAGAAGGGATCGAATTTTCCTTCGTTAATGCCCATGCCCCTGGGGTCGAAAAGATAAGTCCAGTACCCGCGATCCGCCAAATCCTTGGCCAGGGAGTATCGGTTATTGACGTTGAAGCAGTTGCTGTTATTGGAAAATCCGGGAATCAACACCACGGAGGGCCTGTTGTCCCCGGCTGTAACGTCCTCCATGGAGCACAGCCTGCGAAAACGGATTTCCTTTCCCTCTTCCGTGTAGTCCCGATAATACACAATCTCGTAATCGCCCCGGCCATTGAACTCCCGTTCGTCGATTTCGCTCTCAAAATAGGCCGGCTGCCGATCTTTAAGAAAGGCTTCCAGTAAAATACGCCTTCTTCGCGCCTCTTCCAAAATGGTGGAAAAAAAATAGGCCGGAACGGCAAAACGGATTTGAGACAGATGCTTAAGCTGCTTTTGAGTCAGCATAATGACGTTTTCCGTCAACTTCAGATTGCCCTTTTCCAACTCATCATACAACACCGCCTTGATTTCCACCCGGGGAATGCGCTGGCCGGTGGCCCGGAAAAACAGATGATACAAGCTCAGAGCCAGCTTGCCCACGGCCATGGCCTTCAACTCCTCCCGGGTCTTGATCAACTCCTCGGAGACCGGCAGGCCCAGGCGCAACTGGCCTTCATAAAAGGTGCTGTAATAATCATAGCCGGTGTTGACGGCCCATCCTGGAATTTCATTGAGCAACAGACGGGAGACTCCACGGGCGGATTTTCGAAGTTGGCTGGAAATCAACATGCACCTAACCTCTTATTTTTCATTAGAGCTAAAAGGGCTTCACGAGAAGATTGGGAGGCAACCACTATACCAAGTTATTTTAACCGGCGAATCATTGTGTGTCAATCCAAATCACATACTATATCTTGTGCCCAAGACAAAACAAAGGCCTGAAAGGCTTCATGCGATACAGATTATCACTCCCCCCTTGAAACAACTGCAAGTGATATTTAACTCCATTTAAGTCAAAAGGCAACAGTTTCGTAGAAAAAAATGATAAGTATTTTATTTAAAAAGAAATAATTTGAAACAAACGTAGAATTAATAAGGTTTTCCAACAAGGGCGACGTGAAGGGGAAAATCACTAGATAGTAGGCATTTAAGCAAAAAGAAAGGGGAAGGCCCCCGGTTCGCCAAAGCGGGAGCCTTCCCCATCAACTGGAGGAGCTATGGTTTCGCGGATCAGTCTTTCACTTCTTCAAAATCCGCGTCAACAACATCGTCGTCCGGGGCTGCGCCGCCTGCCGCGCCCTGGCCTGCGCCGGGATCGCCCGCTGCGCCGGCCTGGCCTTCTGCGGAAGCCTGCTGATACATGGCTTCGGCCAATTTGTGCGAAGCAGTGGTAAGCTCTTCGGACAGGCGTTTGATTTCTTCCACGTCCTCGCCTTCAAGGGCTTTCTTGAGCTTTTCAACGGCCGCTTCCACGTTTTCCTTGGTGGATGCGTCAATCTTATCGCCCAGATCCTTGAGGGATTTTTCCGTGGCGTATACCAGGGCGTCTGCGTTATTGCGCGCGTCGGCCAGTTCTTTCTTCTTTTTGTCTTCCTCGGCGTGGAGCTCGGCGTCCTTGACCATCTGATCGATTTCCTCTTCGGACAGGCCGGAGGAAGCGGTGATCTTGATGGACTGCTCTTTGCCCGTGCCCTGATCCTTGGCGGAGACGGACACAATGCCGTTGGCGTCGATGTCGAAGGTCACCTCGATCTGAGGCACGCCGCGCGGGGCGGGCGGAATGCCCACCAGCTCGAAACGTCCGAGGGTCTTGTTTCCGGTCGCCATTTCACGTTCGCCCTGAAGCACATGAATGGACACGGCGGGCTGATTATCGGCCGCCGTGGAGAACACCTGGCTTTTCTTCGTGGGGATGGTGGTGTTCTTTTCAATGAGCTTGGTCATGACGCCGCCCAGGGTTTCGATGCCCAGGGACAAGGGGGTCACATCCAGGAGCAGGACGTCCTTGACGTCGCCCATGAGCACGCCGCCCTGAATGCCTGCGCCGATGGCGACCACCTCGTCCGGGTTTACGCCCTTATGGGGCTCTTTGCCGAAGATCTTTTTCACGCGTTCCTGGACTGCGGGCATACGGGTCATGCCGCCAACCAGGATGACTTCATCCACCTCGGATGCGCTCATGCCGGCATCCTTGAGAGCGGTCACGCAGGGGCCTTCCAGCTTGTCCAGAAGGTCGGAAACCAGGGATTCCAGCTTGGCTCTGGTCAGCTTGACGTTCAAATGCTTGGGGCCGCTTGCATCCGCCGTGATAAAGGGCAGGTTGACTTCGGTTTCCACGGAGGTGGAAAGCTCCATCTTGGCCTTTTCAGCGGCTTCCTTAAGGCGCTGGAGCGCCATTTTGTCGCTTCTGAGATCGATGCCCTGATCCTTCTTGAACTCGTCGGCCAGATAGTCGATGACCAGCAGGTCGAAGTCTTCGCCGCCCAGGTGGGTGTCGCCGTTGGTGGACTTGACTTCAAACACGCCTTCGCCGATTTCCAGGATGGAAACGTCGAAGGTGCCGCCGCCAAGGTCGAACACCGCGATTTTCTCGTCGGATTTTTTATCCAGGCCGTAAGCCAGGGAGGCCGCCGTGGGTTCGTTGATGATGCGAAGCACGTTGAGGCCTGCGATCTTGCCGGCGTCCTTGGTTGCCTGGCGCTGGCTGTCGTTGAAGTAAGCAGGCACCGTGATAACGGCGTCGGTTACGGTTTCGCCCAGGTATTCTTCCGCGGCCTTTTTAATGTAGGCCAGGATGAAGGAAGAGATTTCCTGGGGGGAGTATTTCTTGCCTTGCAACTCAATGTAGGCGTCTCCGTTGTCCCCATCCACAATCTGATAGGGCAAAACGTTCATGTCGTCTTTAACTTGCTGGGATGCAAACTTGCGCCCAATAAGCCTTTTGACGGCAAAAACCGTGTTTTGCGGGTTGGTGATTGCCTGCCGTTTTGCAATCTGACCGACCAAACGTTCTCCGCTGCTTGAAATGCCTACAATGGACGGAGTGGTGCGTCCGCCGTCAGGATTTGTCAGAACCTTGGGCTCCTTGCCTTCCATGACCGCCACGCAAGAGTTGGTAGTGCCAAGGTCGATTCCGATTACTTTGCCCATATTTGAGCCCTCCTTAGTATGGATAGTATTTTGTAATTCTTCGCGCCTTTTATTATGCGCGTTTTAACGTCTTGTTTATTCCAGGCGTTTGGCTTTTAGGCCTTGCCTTTTGCGACCGCCACCAGGGCGGGGCGTATGAGGCGATCCTTTAAAAGATAGCCTTTTTGCATTTCCCGTATGACCGTTTCATCGGGATGTTCATCCGACTCCTCCGCCATAAGCGCCTGATGATAAGCCGGATCAAATGTCTCTCCGATGGCGCTGATACGGGTCACTCCGTATTTCTCCAGAACCTTGAGGATCTCCCTTTCAGTCATCTGGACGCCTGCAAGCAGATTCTGGGCGCAGCCGGGATCGTCGGTATTCACCGTGCACTCCATGGCCCTTTCCAGATTGTCTATGACCGGGATAATGTCCTTGATCAAGGTCTCATTCGCGTACTTCTTGAATTCATTGGTTTCCCGATCCGCCCGGCGCCTGTAATTTTCGAACTCAGCCAGGGTCCTCAGGTACAAATCCTTATAATCCGCGGCTTCTTCTTCCTGAGCCTCCTCAGCATCCTGGGCCTGTTCAACGGCTTCCTCGGCCATTTCCTGTTGAATTTCCGCTTCGCGGGCCTGCTCTTCCATGTTACCGGCTTCCTGGGTTTCATGCGCTTCCGCGCTGCTTTCCTCAGCAGCGTCATGAATCGGCACTTTTCTAGACTGGTTCATTCTTTCCATAATTAACTTCCAACAATCGGATTTTTTAAAGATTTGCCATCGCTCGGGAACAAGATAAGACCCGCTGGCGCCTTGTCAAGTGGCATAATGCCATGGAATCACTATGTTGAAAGACTTTTTTATGGACGCGAAATGCCTTCTGAGACTCATTATTAGTAAGGGACGACGGCGCCTTTCAATAAGGGTTTCTGCTTTTTTGTCCCCAATCTCAGGAAAATTCTCAGATACACCTTGAAAATGTCGTACAGAATAGTTATCATATTGATTGGTTGTGCTAGGTCCTTTCCGGGCTGAATTCCTCCCTGAGGTTTCCTTGTCCTGGATTAACGGAACACTCGGACCGGCCGCCGCGCAACAGACGGCCATGAACCTCGTCAGGTCCGGAAGGAAGCAGCGATAAGTGGTTTAGTCTGTGTCGTGGATCGATCCCGGTCATGTAGTGTTTTTAGTTGTTCAGGAACAGACTCCAAAGGGAGGTGCACAACCTCGCACCCAACCCTTAACAGACAGGCGGCAATCCATGTTTAGAAAAAGGAGAAAAACCCATGTCCCCTGGCAGTAGATGCGCCGGGCTTCTTGCGTGGATTATCCTTTGCCTTTGCCCCCCCCTTTGTTTCGGCCTGACCGAGGCTGAGCAAACGGTCATAGACATTCACCGCGACGCAGCGCCCGGCGTGGTAAACATTACTTCAATCACGGTCCAATATAATTTCTTCTACCAACCCGTCCCCCGCGAGGGGTCCGGTTCCGGCCTGATTATAGACAACCAAGGCCACATCCTTACAAATAATCACGTTATTAAAGACGCCCATCAATTGGAAGTCACCCTGGCTGACGGCAAGCATTATAAAGGACGATTGGTGGGCTCTTATCCGGACGGCGACATAGCCGTCCTACAGATAAACGCCCCCGAGGAAGTCCTGAGGCCCCTGCCCATAGGGGACTCTTCCCGCTTGCAGGTGGGCCAGACGGTTTTAGCCCTCGGCAACCCGTTCGGGCTGGGCGAAACCTTGACCACCGGCGTTATTTCCTCCTTGGGGAGATCCATAACGGGCGATGACGGCTACCTGATGGAAGGATTGATTCAAACGGACGCCTCCATCAATCCCGGCAATTCCGGCGGCCCCCTTTTAGACACATCGGGCAATGTAATTGGCATCAATACCGCCATCCTGTCCCCTAGCGGAGGAAGCATCGGGATTGGTTTCGCAATCCCTGCTGACCTTTTAAAGCGCATTGTCCCTGAACTCATAGAAAAGGGATATGTAGCTTACCCTTACTTTGGGCTGAGAGTCTTTCCTGTCTTTCCCGCACTCGCGGAGGCCCTGGGCCTGGGAGTGGATTACGGATGCTTGGTGGTGGAAGTTGTCAGAGGGGGGCCTGCGGACTTGTATGGCATGCGAGGTCCAACGAGAAAAATCAGAATCGGCAACTCAATCTTCCCCGTAGGAGGAGATGTAATAGTTGCCATCGACGATGATAAAATTACTGACGGAGACGACTTTCAACGCACCGTCGCAAGGCATTGGCCCGAAGACGAGGTTCAGGTGAAGGTGCTTCGCGACGGCAGATTTCTCACTATTCCAGTAACCCTTGGCGAAACGCCAAGAGCCAGGCGACGATAAGGGCGAGGGCTGCATGACCGTTACGCAAAATGCCGTGCTGCTGATTCTTTTTGTGGGGCTGTCCGGATTTTTTTCAGGGGTGGAGACCGCCTTCACCTCTCTTTCCGAGATTCGGCTTCAACATCTGTTGGAAAAAGACACCAAGGGGGCCAAGAAAATCGCCGCCTTGTTTGAAAACAAGGAACGCCTGATTATAACCATCCTCATCGGCAACAACCTGGTTAATATTGCAGCATCCTCTCTGGCGACCTCCATGGCCATCAAAATGTACGGGGCCACCGGCGTGGGAATCGCCGTAGGAGTCATGACCTTCATCATCCTGGTTTTTGGCGAGGTCACTCCCAAAACCATCGCCATTGCAAAAAATGAGTGGATAGCCACCAAGAGCGCTTGGACGATCCGCGCCTTGCAGGTTCTTTTCAGGCCCATCATCATTGTTCTGGAGTTGCTCTCCGTCCTCTTGGCCAAACCACTAAAATCCTCCGCCCAACCCATCATTACGGAAGATGAAATTAAAAGCGTCGTCACTTTAGGCGAGGAAATCGGGGAGGTTGAGGAAGACGAACGGATTATGATCCACAACATCTTCCGCTTTTCGGACCTGGAGGCTTACGAGATCATGACCGACCGCACGGCCATCTTTTCAGCTCCGGCCGAGTTCACCGTGGAAAAAGTGGCCAAGGAGGTGGTGCTCAGGGGGTATTCCCGCATTCCTATTTATGAAAACAAACGGGACAACATCGTCGGCATCCTGTACGCCAAGGACATGCTAAACGCGCTGATTTCCGGCAAGGAAAAAGCCGCCCTCAAAGAGCTCGCCAGACCGGTCATGTTCGTGCCTGAAACCATATTATTGGACGATTTGTTGAAACAGTTTCAAAAGGAACGGGTCCACATGGCCATGGTGGTGGACGAACACGGCGGCGTGGGCGGCCTCATCACCATTGAGGATCTTCTGGAGGAAATCGTAGGCGATATTGTGGATGAGACCGATAAGGAACAGGTTATGATCCACAAAACGGGCAAGAAAAAAGCCCTTGTCAAAGGCCAGACCGAAGTGGAGGAGGTCAATCGCGTCCTGCACCTGGGCATCAGCGAGCACGAGGACTTTGAGACCATATCAGGATTTATTTTAAGTAAGATGAGGAAGATACCCGAACCTGGAGAGGAACTTAACATAGGCGACATCGTCATCCGCATCACGAAGGCGGATAATCGCCATATAGAGGAAGTGGAAATAGAAAAAGTATAGCAGGGCCTCCCCCCCCTGGAACTTGCGCATTCCAGGCGTATGCCAACCTGTCTTCAGTAACAGAGACTTCATTCGCCCATTCATGCGTTTATCAATACTAAGCGTTGAACGCGCCATGTTCGGACTTCAGCACCCCCGCCTTGGCGTCTCAACCATGGCGCCGGTTTTAAAGATGCCTTGATTAAAAGGCTGGTTAACTGGTATATGATTAATCTTTATTCTAATGGCTAAACGGCCATTGAGGCGCCATGAAAATATTTTAACCCCCATTTAGTAACCCCCAAAGGAGAGAGATCAACATGAAGGATGTCGTTATTGTGTCCGCATGCCGGACGGCTATTGGAAGTTTTGGCGGGACCCTGCGTGATGTAAAAGCCTGCATGATCGGCAAGGTGACCATGGAAGAGGCTATCAAAAGGGCGGGGATTGATCCCGAAATTATAGATGACGTGCGCTACGGATGCTGCATGGAGCCCGCTGAAAGCCTGAACGTGACCAGAACGGCCGCTCTTCTGGCAGGCATTCCGGACACCACCACGGCAGTGACCATCAACCGCGTTTGCATCTCCGGTATGGAAGCCACAATTTCCGGTATGGCCATGATCCAGGCCGGCATGGCCGACGTCATCCTCTGCGGCGGCATGGAGCACATGTCCGGCGTGGAATACCGCGTGCCTAACGCCCGCTGGGGCTGCCGCCTCCAGGACGCTGAGTTTGTCGATGCTGTGATCCGCGGCCTCCATTGCGGTTCTCATATCATTCCCCATCCTGAAGAAGGCCCGGTCAACGCCGACGAACCGCCTTTGAGCTTTTTCAAAGGCAAACCCTACATCATGGGCCACACCGCTGAATTCATCGCCCAGCATTACAACATTTCCCGCGAGGAAATGGATGAAATCGCTCTCAAGAGCCACAACGAAGCGGAAAGGGCCACCAACGACGGCTCCTTCGCCGATGAAATCGTGCCCGTCCCTGTGCCTCAACGTAAGAAGGATCCCATCTTGTTTGATAAGGACGAACACTTCCGTCCCGGCATGACGGCGGAAACTCTGGCCAAGCTGCCCCCCGCCTTTGTGCCGAAAATCGGCAAGGTTACCGCCGGCAACTCCTCCGGCCTCAATGACGGCTCCACCGGCATGATCATCATGAGCGCTGACAAAGCCAAGGAACTTGGCCTCCAGCCTCTGGCCAAAATCACCGCCACCGGCCGCGGCGGCTGCCATCCTTCCGTCATGGGCCTGTCCCCGGTGCCGGCCGTGAAAGACTTGATGGCTCGCTCCGACTACAAACTGGAGGACTTTGAACTGATCGAACTCAACGAAGCGTTCGCCGCCCAATACCTGGGATGCGAAAAGGAACTGGGCTTGAACCGCAGCATCACCAACGTAAACGGCTCCGGCATCGGCCTTGGCCACCCCGTGGGATCCACCGGCGCCCGCATCATGGTCACCTTGATGTACGCCATGAAGAACCGCGGCAAGAACCTGGGCATGGCCACCCTGTGCGGCGGCGGCGGCGTTTCCATGGCTGTTGCGCTTGAAATGATGTAGATTTTATTATAATCTACCGATATTTAAAAGGGGGCGGTTTTCCGTCCCCTTTGTTTTGTAAACCATTTAACTTTGAGCTTTTCTCGTAAAAAACAATGAGCAAGCAACAAAAAAAAGAAGTCGAACAAAGACGCTGTTTCGGAATCATCAGCCACCCTGATGCCGGCAAAACCACCCTTACGGAAAAATTCCTTTTATTCGGCGGAGCTATCCAGTTGGCTGGCGCGGTCAAAGCCAGAAAAGCCGCCCGCCATGCCACCAGCGATTGGATGTCCATTGAAAGGGACCGCGGCATTTCCGTCACCACCTCGGTCATGACTTTTTCGTACAGGGATTTTTTCATCAACCTGCTGGACACCCCCGGCCACCAGGACTTTTCCGAGGACACATACCGGGTGCTCACCGCAGTGGACAGCGCCCTCATGGTGATCGACAGCGCTAAAGGCGTGGAAGCCCAGACCGAAAAGCTGATGGAAGTCTGCCGAATGCGCAACACTCCCATCATCACCTTTATTAACAAGATGGACCGGGACGGCATGGCGCCCCTTGATTTGCTTTCCGACATTGAAGAAAAGCTCCAAATCGAATGCGCGCCTCTCACTTGGCCCATAGGCGCTGGGAAGGGCTTTGCCGGGGTTTATAACCTATACAAAAAGGAATTGCAGCTTTTTACGGCCGGCGGCAAGACTCGCCAAAAAGACGGGATCGTCATCCAGGACCTGGACGATCCCAAGCTGGCGGAATTGATAGGGGAGTCCAAAGCCGAAGAGTTGAGAGAAGACATCGAATTGCTGGAGGGCGCCGCCAACCCATTTGAAATGGAGCATTACCTTTCCGGCTCTCAGACTCCGGTGTTTTTCGGCAGCGCCATCAATAATTTCGGCATTACCGAACTGCTGGACGCCCTGGTGGAAATGGCGCCCGCTCCCGGCTTACGCCCCGCAGAGTCGAGGGACGTTTCCCCACTGGAGGAAGACTTCTCAGGCTTTACCTTTAAAATTCAGGCCAACATGGACCCTGCCCACCGGGATCGCATCGCCTTTGTTCGCATCTGCTCAGGCAAGTTCAATAGAGGCATGAAGGTCATGCATCACCGGATCGGCAAAGAAATGATCATCTCCAACGCCACTATGTTCATGGCCCAGGACCGAGCGAATGTTGAAGAGGCCTGGCCAGGCGACATCATCGGCGTCCATAATCACGGAACCATTAAAATCGGCGATACGTTTACCATTAAGGAGCCTTTAAAATTCACGGGCATCCCAAACTTTGCGCCGGAGCATTTTCGCCGCGTCATGCTGAAAGACCCCATGAAAGCCAAACAGCTTAATAAAGGCCTGACCCAGCTTGCTGAGGAAGGCGCCGTGCAGGTTTTCAGGCCGTTGACCTCAGCAGACAATATTTTGGGCGCAGTGGGCGTGCTTCAGTTTGACGTGACCATGGCCCGGCTGAAGGCGGAATATAATGTGGACTGCATATATGAAGCCATCGATTATAATACGGCCCGCTGGGTGGAGTGCCCGGACAATAAGATGCTGGACGAATTTAGAAAGGCCAATCAGGCCAACCTGGCGCTGGACGGAGAAGGGCAGCTTGCTTACTTGGCGCCCAGCCAGTGGCGTTTGGGATTCGTCCAGGAGAACTGGCCTGACGTTGTTTTCCACAAGACCAGGGAATACAACTAAAATATCCTATCGACATTTTAGAATAGAAAAAGCCGTTTCAAGCGGATGAAATCCGATTGAAACGGCTTTTTTATTTTCATTAGGAAGGCGCTATGTAAAACTAAAGCGTTTCCTAAAAAAGAAAGGCCCGAGCCTTTTTGGTTGACTCGAGCCTTAGAAAAAGAATCCGGCGACGACCTACTCTCCCACAAAGCTGCCCTTGCAGTACCATCGGCGCGGAGGAGCTTAACTTCTGTGTTCGGGATGGGAACAGGTGTGGCCTCCTCGCTATAGCCGCCGGAAAGCGGTTTGCATTCGAGATATGCACATGAAAACGTTCATTTGTTGTTAAACAGGGGGATAAAAAGTGGCCAAGCCGCACGACCGATTAGTACCGGTAAGCTAAACATATCACTATGCGTACACACCCGGCCTATCAACCTTGTAGTCTACAAGGGGTCTTAAGTTCGCATGTCTCCATGCAAAGGGATATCTTATCTTGAGGGGGGCTTCCCGCTTAGATGCTTTCAGCGGTTATCCTTTCCGAACATAGCTACCCTGCTATGCCGCTGGCGCGACAACAGGACCACCAGAGGTTCGTCCACTCCGGTCCTCTCGTACTAGGAGCAGATCCTCTCAAATATCCTACGCCCACGAAAGATAGGGACCAAACTGTCTCACGACGTTTTAAACCCAGCTCACGTACCACTTTAATTGGCGAACAGCCAAACCCTTGGGACCTGCTCCAGCCCCAGGATGTGATGAGCCGACATCGAGGTGCCAAACCGCCCCGTCGATGTGAACTCTTGGGGGCGATAAGCCTGTTATCCCCGGCGTACCTTTTAGCCGATGAGCGACGGCCCTTCCATTCGGGACCGCCGGATCACTAAGACCTACTTTCGTACCTGCTCGAAATGTCTCTCTCGCAGTCAAGCTCCCTTATGCCTTTGCACTCTACGGCTGGTTTCCAATCAGCCTGAGGGAACCTTCGCGCGCCTCCGTTACTCTTTGGGAGGCGACCGCCCCAGTCAAACTACCCGCCAGACACTGTTCTCCGCCCGGATAACGGGTCGGAGTTAGAGCCCTAAAACAACGAGGGTGGTATTTCAAGGGTGACTCCACCGAAACTGGCGTTCCGGTTTCATAGTCTCCCACCTATCCTACACACGATGTTCCAAAACCCAATGTCAAGCTGTAGTAAAGGTGCCGGGGTCTTTCCGTCTTTTCGCGGGTAGACGGCATCTTCACCGCCAATACAATTTCGCTGAGTCCCTGGTTGAGACAGTGCGGAAGTCGTTACGCCATTCGTGCAGGTCGGAACTTACCCGACAAGGAATTTCGCTACCTTAGGACCGTTATAGTTACGGCCGCCGTTTACCGGGGCTTCGGTTCCCAGCTTCTCCACCGAGGTGGATAACAAGTCCCCTTAACCTTCCGGCACCGGGCAGGCGTCAGACCCTATACATCGTCTTGCGACTTAGCAGAGTCCTATGTTTTTAGTAAACAGTCGCTACCGCCATTTCTCTGCGACCTCCGTCAGCTCAATAAGTAAATTACATCACCAACAGAGGCACACCTTCTCCCGAAGTTACGGTGTCATTTTGCCGAGTTCCTTAACCAGGGTTCTCTCAAGCGCCTTGGGATACTCTCCCCACCCACCTGTGTCGGTTTGCGGTACGATCACCTGATAATCTCACTAGAGGCTTTTCTTGGCAGCATGGGATTAATGACTTTATGAGACAATGTCTCTCGTATTCGCATCTCGGCCTTAGGAAAGTGGATTTGCCTGCTCTCCCAGCCTACGTGCTTAAACCGCGTATTCCAACACGCGGATCATCTACCCTCCTGCGTCCCCCCATCGCTGATAACGATTATCTGGTGGTACAGGAATATTAACCTGTTTTCCATCACCTACGCCTTTCGGCCTCGGCTTAGGGATCGACTAACCCTGAGAAGATTAGCTTTACTCAGGAAACCTTGGGTTTACGGCGAACGGGTTTCTCACCCGTTTTATCGCTACTCATGTCAGCATGGTCTCTTCTGAACAGTCCAGCCGTCCTTACGGTCGACCTTCAGCCCGCACAGAATGCTCCCCTACCGATACATACATAGTATATATCCCGCAGCTTCGGTGGTGTGCTTGAGCCCCGTTACATCTTCGGCGCAGACCCACTTGACCAGTGAGCTATTACGCTTTCTTTAAAGGATGGCTGCTTCTAAGCCAACCTCCTGGTTGTCTCCGCGTTTCCACATCCTTTCCCACTTAGCACACACTTAGGGACCTTAGCTGGCGATCTGGGCTGTTTCCCTCTCGACCACGGAACTTAGCTCCCGTAGTCTGACTCCCGCGATAGAAGTTAACGGTATTCGGAGTTTGGTTAGGTTTGGTAATCTGGTAGGACCCCTAGCCCATCCAGTGCTCTACCCCCGTCACTTAATTACGCGAGGCTATACCTAAATATATTTCGGGGAGAACCAGCTATTTCCAAGTTTGATTGGCCTTTCACCCCTATCCACAGGTCATCCGAGCAGTTTTCAACCTACGGCGGTTCGGGCCTCCACGCCATTTTACTGGCGCTTCACCCTGCCCATGGATAGATCACTTGGCTTCGGGTCTACTCCACGCAACTAATTCGCCCATTTCGGACTCGCTTTCGCTGCGGCTACACCTAACGGCTTAACCTTGCTACGTAAAGTAACTCGCTGACTCATTATGCAAAAGGCACGCGGTCAGGCCGGAAAGGGCCGAAGCCGATTCCATAACCCTCCCACTGCTTGTAAGCAAACGGTTTCAGGTTCTATTTCACTCCCTTATAAAGGGTTCTTTTCACCTTTCCCTCACGGTACTGGTTCGCTATCGGTCGTCAAGTAGTATTTAGCCTTAGGAGATGGTCCTCCCGAATTCCCACAGGGTTTCTCGTGTCCCGCGGTACTTGGGTGTCCAATCCAGGAAGCCTGCTTTATTTCGCATACGGGGCTGTCACCCTCTATGGCC